>JAJPEA010000018.1 GCA_023252335.1 Nitrosotalea sp. | reverse complement strand
ATCTTTTCGCATTCAGATCATGGTTTCAAGATGTAAGTTTTAAATACAAACGTCAGGCGAGTCTCAATATGCCAGTTGATCCAGTATGTGGAATTGAACTAGATGAAAGTCTTGCCCTGGTTCACGAATATGAAGGCAAAAAATATTATTTTTGCTGCCATGGATGCAAGAGGATTTTTACTAGAAAGCCAAACAAGTGGAAGAAATCTAAATAGGAAAACTTCCACACATGCGACAAAAGTGGGAACCAGGTTTTAGAGAATAATTACAATTAGGACATTTAAAGTCAGATTTGCCTAGTGTGTAAGGCATGTCAAAGTACTTGCGATATATTTCGTAATAGTATAATGACTCTTTAGATGCCAAGACCACTTTTTCCTTTTCTGCATAGTGTCTTGATTTTGCAGCAAATGCAGAATCAGTTATGATGCCATCAAGAAAAGATGTCAGACCACTTGTGCCAGAGCCATCCTGCATGGCAGACTTGTCTCTCCAGATAATTGAACCAGGTAGATCAGTTTCAAAGGCCTTGCGAAGTATCCATTTTCCATATTTTTTACCATTTTCCTCACGCACCTTGAGCTCTGGGTCGATCTTTTTTGCATATTCAGATACGGCATCATCAAGAAATGGAGTGTGTAATGTGACCCCAATTGATTGAGATATTGCCTTTGATGGAAAGTGCATAACACTCCAAATACGTTCTAGATCTTTCTCTAGCTCCACTGGAGACATTTTCTTGAAAAAATTATACCCTGCAAAGAGCTCATCAGCACCATCTCCTGTCATCATGGAATCACACCCATGCTCCTTTGCAGTCTTTAATGTAAGATATACAACAATATTATTTCTGATCTCTATTGGATTAAACACCCCAAGTATTTTGATCGTATCTTCTGCAGCAAAAAGTAGAGTATCTACATCAGCAGTTATGATATCAAGTTTTAGGCCACGTAACTTTGCCACAAGCTGTGCATGAACCAGATCTGTGGAGGGAAAATCTTTTGCAACCAGTGCAAATGCTCTGGTTTTCTTGTCCACACATGAAGCAAGAATTGAGCTGTCCAGTCCACCAGAGAGCGCAATGGAATCACACCTGTGGTTTTGTACAGATTCTGTTACAAGTGTATTTATCTTCTGTAAAATTTCTTGCAATTAACAGATCTTCTCTTCCTCTCTAAAATAAGTCATCATGAAAAATATGACTAGGTTTAAATATTTTATAACAACATTTTTGACTATGCTTCTTCCGTCAGAGATAGAAACAAAGACTCTCATACCTGCACTCAGGGCAATACTTGCAAAAAAGCTGATTGAAGAGCACAAGATAAGAGAAGAAGAGGTCTCAAAATTACTTGGCGTAACCCAGGCAGCTATTAGCAATTACGTTAGAGGAACAAGGGGCGATCCAATTTTGATAAACAAGTTATTGTCTGTAAAAGAGGTTTCTGATATGATAAATGACATTTCAAACAATCTTGCATCAAAAATGGCATACACTCCTGCAAGTCTTTCAAAGTTCATTGGACTGTGCAATTACATCAAGTCAAGTCTATTGATATGTGACATACACCACAAGCTTGAATCAAACATAGATGAAGCAGTCTGCAAAGAATGTGAAAACATGCTCTTGAAAGGACCTGGTAGTTCTTTCTAGTTTGTTTTTGTTACAGTAATTTTAATAATTGACACTAGCGGTCTGTCTTTTTCTTCCTCGCTGTCTACAATGATATCTACAATCTTTGAATTTCCCTTCATCATGTTTTCAGTTACAATATTTGCAACTGCCACTGCAGTTGGGATTGCTTGTCCACGAGCCAAAAGTGTGACTGTTTTGTATGTTACAAGTTCAGATAAAAGATCTAGTGCACATGGTACGATATCTTGTTGATAGATTGTTATAGTACGGCCTTCAGGATTGGCAGGAACATTTAACTGGACTTTTTCTACACCGCTCAACAAAACTCTACCACCACCATTTATGCATTATATTAAAGTCTTATTGACCAATCATCCATTAGTCAAAAAGATCGATAGGAATGTTCTGAAAATCACCGTTTGGTAAAACTCGTCTAATTGTAATTGGAATTACACGTTTTTCAAGTTCAGCATATGCAAGATCAAGTGATGTTGCAACGTCTTTTGGTACAGATATGAACGGAGGGGCGCCAAGAGATAGTTGTAGTGCTCTTGCACCAAGTATTCTTGCTTTCTCAAATCTTGTGAGTGTTGGAGGACCTATCATTACCTTGCCCTTGCCGGTTGTCTCATACTCTATTGCATCATGTACTGGATCAATGTCAATAATTTCACGAGCATCAATTATCTTTCGCAATCTCTCTTGTTCTGCAATTTCTTCAGCACTAAGCTCTTTCTTGCCTTTCTTTCCAGGCTTGACTTCTTCCTCCTCTTCAGAGGGTGCTTCAGTTGTTTCTACTACTATAGGAGCTATTGGTTCTTCTTCTTCAACTGGCTGAACCTCTTCGGTATCTACACTTACTTCCTCAGGTTCATCCGACATTGCAAACTTGGATAAAGAAACGTTATATATTCATAATCCTTGTCCTCAAAAATGAGTGCAGGCTCTGTTTCCAAGCTTGATTTTGCTCTATCTTTGAAAGGCAAGGCAATTCTCAATTTAGAATTAAAGCGTCACTTGGCCCCAAAAACAGTCGGCGGCATCGCTCGATCAATTCCAATAGAGGGCAATGCCCACATGATGGGAAACAGCATAGCGTATGTTGATACAAACATCAAAACAGGTGGAGAGAAACTCAAGACCCAGTTCAAAAAGGGCGATGTTGCATTTCTTGCCGCAAATGGCTCCATCTGTTTTGTCATTGAAGATACCATTGGTACAAAACCCATGACGTTAGTTGGAAAGATAACAGAAAATGTAGAATCTTTGAAAAACGTAAAACCTGGAGATATATTTTCAATAACTCAAGCTGGAACGTAAACGTGGTGTCCGCTATAGCCACCAATTCTTTTTACTGCACCCTTTTTGAGTAGAGTTTGCAATAGTGCATTTGCTGCAGAAATCTTGACGTTTGTTTGTCTTGATAATTCCTGAGCTGTAAAGACTTTGGCGCCCTTGATAAAGTTCATTGCCTGTCCTTCATCAATTATCACAGATATGTTGGTTCGTGGCTTTTGATCTTTTCTATCTCCCTTCTTTTGTCCTTCCTTCTTTGTAGCTTCAGCAGTCTGTGATTTTTCTGCCTGTGCTGGAGATTGCTTTTTGCCGCCGCCCATGTGGATTCTTTTTCTCTCCTATTTATAAACGAACAAAAAATTTGAGAAATTCTAAATACTAGAAAAAGGTGCTTTGTACCATGGGTCTTGATGTCATTGAAGAAAAGAACCTAAATGATGTGATAACATATGCCCTTGACTATCCAACGATGGTCATATCAGAGGCAAAGACATGGCCTGCCACAAACATAGAAGACTTTGCCACAGGCCTTTATGTCGGACACATTGGCGGAGTATTCTTTGATGGATTCTTGAAGAGAAACAAGAGATTTCTTGATTCTGAAGAATATACCGACTTTCATGCAATAATATCCAAGAGATCAACTGAAATCAAATTAAAAATCCAGGCACACTTGCACAAGAAATAACTTTATGCCCATATCCTGTATATTGTGAGAATTCCCAGATGAAATTTTCCCTTGTTGCTGACACTCTAGGTTACATGGAAAATACAACAAAGAGACTAGAGCTTACACAACACTTGGTGGATTTGTTTAAAATCACACCACCTGATATCATATCCAAAGTCATCTATCTATTACAAGGGAAATTAAGGCCTGACCACGAGGGAGTAGAAATTGGCATTGCAGAAAAAATTGCAATAAAAGCTCTATCAAAATCGTCAGCAATATCAATTAAAAAAATAGAAGAGGAGTATAGAGATACAGGCGATTTTGGTCAGGTAGCATCAAAGATACTAGAACAAAAAACCCAGACAACTTTTCTGAGCCAAAACATTACGGTTGAACGAGTCTATGATACGCTATACAAAATTGCAGAGCTAAAGGGACCAAGATCTCAGGACATGAAAATGAAGTACATCTCAAGCCTGCTAAATGATGCAACCCCAACAGAGGGAGGATTTATTGCAAAAATAATAACATCAAATCTCAGGCTAGGGATTGCAGATTATACCATACTTGATGCGCTATCCATTGCATATACAGGCTCTAAAGAAAACAGGCCTGCACTAGAGCATGCGTATAATGTTTGCAGTGACTTGGGCAAGGTGGCCAATTCAGTGGCAGAAAAAGGATTAGAATCTCTAAAAAATTTCCAGGTCACAATATTTAGTCCGATTCGCCCAATGCTTGCTGAAAGAGTAAAGAGTCCACAAGAGGCTCACGAAAAAATGGGTGCCGAATTTGCATCAGAGTACAAGCTTGATGGAGAAAGAGTTCAGGTCCACAGGCAAGAAGAAAAAATTGTCCTGTACTCTCGTAGTCTTGAAAACATTACAAGTTACTATCCAGATATTGTTGAAAACATTGGCAAGGCGTTAAAGCCAGACGAGATAATACTAGAGGCCGAAGTTGTTGCAATGAATGATGATACCGGTGAATTTTTACCATTCCAAGAACTGATGCACCGAAGACGCAAGTACAAGATTGCTCAAGCAGTTCAAGAATACCCAATCACTGTAAACTTTTTTGACATTTTATCAATGGATAAAAAAAGTTGTTTGGATTTGCCATACATTCAAAGAAGAAAGTTATTAGAAAAAAATGTTATAGAAGATTCGTTTGCAAAAATAATGCCAATGGTATTTGTAAAATCAGATAGCGAAGTGGAAGATAGTTTGGAAAATGCAATAAATTCTGGATGCGAAGGAATAATGTTAAAACAATTAGATTCACCATATCGGGCAGGTGCAAGGGCAAACAACTGGCTCAAGCTCAAGCGAGAGTACCGAAATGAACTTGGAGATAGCATTGACTTGGTGGTAGTGGGTGCATTTTATGGAAGGGGAAGAAGAACTGGAAGATATGGCGCTTTGCTCTTGTCTGCATACGATGACAAGTCAGATGCATTTCCAAGTATATGCAAGGTTGGTACAGGTTTTACAGATGAGAGCCTTGACCAGTTTTATCAAATTCTCTCAGATAAAATCACAGTCAAAAAAGACCCAAGAATTCAGAGCGGTCTTGAAGCAGATGTTTGGTTCGAGCCCGAAGTTGTAATAGAAATTGTTGCCTCGGAGATTACACTAAGCCCGATTCATAAAGTTGCCATGGATAAAATAAGAAAAGGTAGTGGACTTGCACTCAGATTTCCCAAGTTCACAGGAAAGATACGATTTGAAAAAACATCAGAGAATGCAACCAATATTGATGAAATAATAACTTTGTACAGTAGCCAAAAACGCGTCATCCAGGACGAAAAAATAAGTTAGTGAAAAATTTTTCTTTGCAGACTGGATTTACGCAAGGATTATTAGCTGCAAACCTAGTTTAAAATCTCTAGATGTATAGCGGAGAACTTGAAGTTCAGGCAAAGAGAAAGGCCTTGGCAGTTTTACAAGACGAAATAAACAGAATTCTCAACGCAGTCAGAGATCTATCAATTCTGCCAGGTTTGATAATCAAGGCAGACAAGTCTGAAATAAAACAGCTACTAGAGAGAATAAAAAATACTGAAGACGAAGTAGAAGCTCTACGTAGAAAAATAACAAGAGAAATTTCAGATGTTGGTGGTCTTATGATGAACAGAGAGAACCTTCTGAACTCGGCATATACGATGGATGAAATTGCAGGTTATATCACAGGTATTGCCTTTAAACTCTCAAACATCAAGGCAGCTACACTCAAAAAGGAAAAACTTGACAAGGATCTCACAGAGCTAGTAGAGCTGGCAGTAGACCAGATTCACAAGATAAATGAGATAATTCGTGCCCTTGCAAGCAACAACAGTACAGTTGCAATTGACTTGGCTCACGAGGCACAAAAGATAGAGAGACAAGTAGATGACAAGTATAGGGCATTGAGCATCAGAGTTCTTGATGAGACTGCTACAACAAAAGAATTGTTGTTACTCAAAGATGTAGTAGAGGGAATAGAGGAAATGTCAGATAAAGTACTGCAAGTGTCAGATTCATTCATTTTGCTGGCCCTAAGCCTATAAAATTTAAGATATTCTTTTTTCCTTTTTTTGACATTTGTAAACACTAAAATCAATTGTCAAGTAAGATGTTTCATGAAAGGAGAATTACTTGAAAACAGAATAATAATTTGGAACATTGCAGACTCTAAAGCGCTTTTTGTGGAAGGATATTATGGAAAACCAATTGGTATGGCAAAGCCAAAGCCTGACGAGATTAACGTACCGCTAATCTTGGACTTGATTGAAGGATACTACTTGCAAGAAAAATCAAGGATCAAAGTATACCAGTCAAAAAAACCCGTAGCGCAAAAAGAGTTGCTAGAGATTTGCAGAAAAGAATATCACAATTTTGATAAAAAATATTCTGTCTACAAGGATTTTCGTGACAAGGGATACATTGTAAACCCAGGTATCAAGTTTGGATGCGATTTTGCAGTATATCAAAAGGGACCAGGAATTGACCATGCCCCATATTTGCTCCAGGTGTACAATTCTACTGATACAATATCTGCAACTAGCGTGGTACTAGCTGGAAGACTTGCAACAACTGTAAGAAAGCAATTCATCTTTGCAATTCCAAAAGGCGACAAGGTTGATTGTTTAGCGTTAGATTGGTGGAGAGCCTGATTATTTTATGTTAAAAGCAATCCTGTCATAGACTGCAAATAATTCCTTTGTCATGGAAAAGTTACTGCTATCCATCCACTTGCCGTAAATTCGTATTCCAGCATTTGTTGGCTCTACAACGATTTGTGCATCACGATATGACAGTTTTGTCATCATTCCAATTAGAGTGGCATCGCCGTTTAGAGTATCTGCTATAGAGCCTCCAACCCACTTGACTCCAGTCACTTTCTTTGAGGCAAAGTGTCCCTTTGTCTGCAATTGTGTCCTGGCAAGGAAATCTTCTTTTGGAATATTTCGATGAGATTTTACAATAAAGTGTGCTTGATATCTATCTTGAGCACCCCATGAAATTGGATTGAGATCTTGTGTCATTTTCTATCCCTTTTGAATTATCTGTACTATGTCAATGTTAGTACCCTTGAGCGCAATTGTTCCATGGTTTGTCACCATAGAAGATGTACTACTGAAATATTTTGAATAACAATTTTCTTTTTCTGCTTCATCTGTGTCAATGTCTTTTGCTTCTGCATCAACACCAATTTCTTTCAATGCATGTGCAAACTCTACATTTTTGTTTACAGGATGAAAAGTGTCAGATTCTGAGTCATGCATGATTTTGGTTTTATCCAGCCCACAAATAAATATGTCTGTGGAACCGCTTGGATCTAAACATATTTCCCAGGTTTCCAGTTTTGCAGTCCAAGCATAATCGAATAAATAGTACAGGCCATCAAAACCAACGTCCGTGCTAAAATTTCAAAATAAGATCATAGTAATTACAGGAAGTGGAACTGGCATAGGAAAGGCAATAGCCATGAAATTTGCTGAAAATGGAGCAAATATTGTCATCCTAGGAAGAAGAAAAGAACCCCTAGAAGAGGCAGCAAAAGAACTAGAACAAGTAATTTCATCTGTAAAGAGTAATGCATTTGTAAAAATTTTCCCAGGTGTTGATGTAAGTGATGAAGAGGGGGTTTCAAAGATGTTCGAAGATCTCAAAAAATCACATGGTGCAGTGGATATAGTTGTAAACAATGCAGGAGTCTCAGGGCCTGTTACTTGCTTTGCAAACGCTCCAATCTCTGAATTTAAAAGCACAGTAGGAATTCACCTCACAGGTACATTTTGGACATCGTCTCAGGCAATCAAGACAATGAAACCAGGTTCCAAGATAGTTACGATATCCACATTCTTTACAGAAGAGCGTCCATACGAACAAAGACCATACAGGTTTAGAAGTCCATACACTGCATCCCAAGGAGCAAAGAACAGACTTGCTGAAGCCATGTCATGGGAAATTACTGACAAAAAAATAATATCAATTGCAACAAATCCAGGACCTGTCCATTCTGACAGGATTTACAAGACAGTGTATCCAAAAGCAGCTGCAGAATTTATGCGAGTCAGCGGTTTTGAAAGCCTCACACCAGAAGAAGTCGAGTCAGTAAACGTCGACATACTTCCATTGCTTGGCGAAGATGAAAAAACAGTCAAGGACGGAATTGCAAAGGCGGCATCAAAACTTGCAAAATTAAAATCAATTACATCAGAATCAGACATGGCAAAACTTGGCAATACAATTTCTGCACTGCTTGCAAAGATACAACAGATTGCAGAAAAAGTCCAAAACAACACAAGCAAGATGATTGCAGATGAACAGTTCTTGACACAACAACAAGTTGCAGAAACAGTTCTAACGCTAAGTGATGACAACATTGGACAGATTCTAAATGGCAAGGTGATACCAGGAGACCGTGTATTTTATCCAGTCAAGCCACATATTGCGTGTTCCATACCAGATGCACAACCAGACTGGAGTTCGAAAATTACAGTATTTGCCCTTGATGCTACCGATGAATCAGATGTGACAAGGGCCGAGCATCTGGCACAAAAAATAGAGAATGCAGGAGGCAAGACAGTAATATTGATTTCAAAATCAAGCCCCAAGAGTGCAGAGGAAAGACTAGCCAAGTTCCACTCTCATGTGATGGACATAACAAGCCAGGAAAACGTAAAAAGAATGTTAAACACTGCAACTCAAAAAGTTGGACCAATTGGAAATGTAATTTACATGACAGGCAAGGTTCCCCAAGTAGGCAAGCTAGTTGACTTGGCAAGAAAAGAATGGGACAGCCTAGTTGACAAGTTTGTAAACACTCCAGCTATATTCATGCAGGAATCACTTGGCATTTTTGTTCCAGGCGGGGCAAAGAATCCACCACTTTTCAAGGGTAAGGAGGGTAACATGATAATCATAGGACCAGACATGCCATCAGGAGTAAAGACGACTGGTGCAGACAGGGCAAGAGTAGAGGTATTCAGAGGCGCACTCAGACCATTTGCAACAACTGTAAATCAAGAGCTAAGTGATGTCCTAAAATCAAAACTTCGAATGTATCTTGTGCTTCCAGGTAGTGTAGAAGGTACAGAGTCAAACAATGACAACATCATGAAAGCAGTCAATTATCTTACATCTGGAAAATCAGTCAACAATGCAGAAATAATTTACTATCCAGACGAAACAAGATCCTGATGAAAAGGTTTGCAGAACTAAACGTCGGTGACGAATTTTATTCAGAATGTACCATATCTGGTAGCGAACTTGATGCATATCTTTTGTTTTCAGGAATCAAAAACATCATTTATGAAAACATGAAACCAAGTCAGGAAAAAAAGATGGTCTCAGGCAGAGCAATACTTGCAAAGATGGAAGGAGAATTTACACGACTTGATGAGATGTATGGCAACCTCTTGATCTTTTATGGAGTTGACGGCGACCAGAACTGGAACAATAGACAGACTAGATTTCTAAAACCAATCAACACGGGAGATAATCTAAAGGTAAAATTTACAATATCAGAAAAACGCGAGATAAATGACGAGTTTGGTTTGATTGGAATAGATTTTGAAGGCAAGGACGAGCAGGGAAAAATAGTGGTAATTTCAAAAAGAAATCTTTACCAGATTAAAAAGGACCCGCCAGTGCATCAATGACAAGTTTTGTAGCAGTGATGCCAAGCACAACTATAACAAACAGGCGAAGTTTTTGTTCGTTGACTCGTGTAGACAATTTACTCCCCACGATTCCCCCTGCAAATGAGCCAATAGAGAGCATTCCTGCTTCGTAATAGTTTGGATGGCCAAGTGCAGAATGCACCAGCATACCAGCGGCTGCAACAAACATCAAGATGAACTGCGATGTTGGCGCAGCAAGTTTCATGGACAGTCCTATTGCAACCACCATCAAGGGTACAAAGACAGTGCCGCCTCCAATTCCAAACAAGCTAGAGATGATACCTGCAAAGAAACTAGCGCCTACTGCGAGAACCATCAGCTGTTTTGACAGGTTGCGCTCTTTTGATTCCATCTTTCTTCGCAGATAAATGTACACACCTGCTGACACCAGCACTGCACCAAATAGCAACTTGAACAAGGGCGCCGAGACATCATCAGATATGTATGCACCAAGTATTGTTCCAGGAATTGCAAAGAGTGCAAGTTTTATTCCAAGAGAGTAGACGATTCTTTTTTGTTTGGCATAAGAAACAGTGGATGCCACAGAGTTGCTAAATGCTGCAAAGAGGCTATCGCTTGCAGCAAGTGTTGGAACAAATCCAGAAAATGTTAGCACTGGCACCATTACAAATCCACCTCCTAGTCCTATCATGGACCCAATTACACCAGCTACAAAACCAAGTGGCAAGAGCCACAAATATTCAAGCAATGATAACACCAAAATCTATTTTCTTTGGATTAAAGAGTCACGTCAACCTTCGTAAACCAAGATGAATTAATTACTTGGCAACTAGCAGCTTCCAAAGATAGCCACCATCATTTGTAGTAAGCTCAATCTCAAAATGCTTGTTTCCAAGAGCTACTGTATGGGTAGTGCTATCAGACTGTTTTCCATTTAGATGAAATGTTCGCTGTGCATCAATCATATCAGAAAGAGTTGCGTACCCACCAGGATTTTGAGAAGACCAGCATTGACATATGGTACTGTTTAGTACAACTCCAAATACTGTCTTGAGATTAGCATAGTCACTCATCGTAGGATCAAGTTCTAGTGCCACAACTACAAGACCTGGCACATCAGGTGAGCCTACCATGTCAATATCACCAAGTGTTCCCTGTTGGTCTTTGAGTACAGTAGATGTACAGTATGTAACAAGTGCCTGTTTTTTTGGATCGTTGATGAAATCACAGTATTGTTTTACATCAGCAGCGCTGCTCAGCCTGATTGGATTAGTCATGTTGATGTGATATAATGCTAGTTTAGATTTTAGATCAGAGTTTTCCTCATCGTATGAAAAATCTAGAAATGCAACTTGGTTTGATGTAGTCATTGGAAGAACAAACTGGGTAACTGCAATAACAACTGCGACTATAACAATACCAGATATTGCTGCATAAAGATACTTTTTTGGCACCATGCGATAATTTTTCTGCATTGCTTTAATAAAGCAATCTGAGAATTCGTCAATCTTAATTAATGCCAAAATGTGTCTTGAGAACATTGCGAATAATACTATCAGGTTTTGGAGTTGTGGGACAGAGTTTTGCAAAACTTTTGCTTTCTAGATCAGAGGACCTGTATGCAAAACATGGACTAAAGCCAAGAATAGTGGGTGTCTTTGATTCAAAGGGGTCTGCGGCATCTTCTGCCGGACTTGATTTGAACAGACTACTAGAGGTGAAGAAAAAATATGGAGACATACGAAAGTATCACAACAAGGAAAGGGATGCAAATGGTCTTGACATGATAAATGGTATGGATGCCGAAGTTCTAATAGAAACCACTCCAAGCAATTACAAAGATGCCGAACCCGGCATGTCACACATCGTAAATGCAATGAAAAAAGGGCTGCATGTAATCACAGTAAACAAGGGACCACTTGCACTTGCGTTTCCATCATTGATAGAGCTTGCAGCATACAACCAAGTCCAGCTAAAATTCAGCGGTACAGTTGGTGGAGGAACTCCAATCTTGGATTATGCAAAGAATAGCTTGCGTGGAGAGAGAATAATCTCATTTCAAGGAATACTAAATGGTACAACAAACTATATCCTGACAAACATGGCAACAGGCCTCACATTCAAGGCTGCACTTGCAGATGCCAAGAAAAAGGGGTATGTGGAGGCAGACGAGTCACTTGATATCGACGGCTTTGATGCAGCTGCTAAACTTGTCATACTTGCCAACTGGATAATGGACATGAAAGTTACAATAAAGGACATTAAAAGAACAGGAATCAGGGACGTTACAACGGGAGACATCAAAAAGGCAACGGCACACAATTGCGCAGTAAAACTGATTGCGTCATGTGAGAGGGATTTAGTAGTAGCACCAAGAGAGATATCACTTGATGACCCAGTGTGTGTAAATGGTACCCTTAATGCCATAACATTTACCTCAGAGCATTCGGGCCAACAAACAGTAACAGGCCGTGGTGCAGGAGGAATTGAGACTGCCAGCTCAATTTTACGAGATTTACTAGATATCAAACAGGAAATGTCAAGAATTGAAATCGCATAATCTCTCAAAGAGCGACATCGCCGTAATCATTGACAAGATGAACAAGCAATGGCATATCGAACTTGCAAAATCAAAGACTCTGATACTGCACGAGATTGATGATGATACTAGCTTGATAACAGGAGATAACATCACATCAATACAGATTGGAGAGACGTATCTTCCATTTCTTTCAGAGACCGTATTACTTGAAAAATTTCCAAAAGCAATTGTGGATGCAGGTGCAATCAAGTTTGTCTGCAATGGAGCAAATGTAATGCGTCCAGGAATTAAAAAATTTACAGAATTTCAAAAAGATGACATTATCTGCGTAGTTGATGAAGTGCATAGTAAGTATCTTGCAGTTGGCAAGGCGTTAGTCTCTAGTGCTGAAATGTCAAGCATAGCAAAAGGCGAGGTTGTAAAGAATTTACATTATATTTCTGACAAGTATTGGGAAGCTGCAAAGTTAATTAAAAAGTAACTAATTTGCTGTAAATTCTCTTGTTCCGTTTTTGTCTACAACAAGGACATCTATTCCGTCTCCACTTGCATTGTCTCTCATTATTGCAGACTTGATTGATTTTACTGCCAAGTTTACGGCATCCTTTTCGCTCATCTTTGGTTTGAATTCTTGATCCAAGACTCCAAGTGCCATCTCTGCACCAGTACCAACAGAAGCATAATCATCAGGTAAGACTGAACCTAATGGATCCAGCGTGTAAATTACTGCATCACCATCAACTCCACCAACTATAACCTGAGTCAAGAGAGGATAGTAACGTCGTTCATACATTAAACTAGACATCATCTTGGCTACTGAATTTGGAGGGATTTCACGCTTGATCTCCATCTTTCGTATCTTGGTCATGGCTCTCATTTGCATTGCCAAGACTTGCATGTCTGCAACCATTCCTGCACAGCATGCGCCAACAAAATCAGTAATCTTGAATGTCTTTTTGGTGTTCTTGCTTACTACAAAATTGCCATAAGAGATTCGTCTCTCACTTGCCATGACGACACCGCCGTCATATGTAATACCAACTGCAGTCGCACCTGGCATGTACATGTAAGCCATGGTTGAATTGCAAAATGAGCACAATAAAGGCCTTTCTGTGTAGTTGACCCTAGATCAGTGGGTCAGAGGCAAGAAATTGCATCGGTTTGAAATTTAAGAAAATTATAAGGAGAAAATCTATTGTGATGCAAAATTTCGGATTATTTTGCACATGCACTTTGTTGTCTTTTTGAGCAGATCAATTCTTGCAAATTCATTTGGAGAGTGGATCCTAGAAAATACGTAGGTGCTCCCTATTGCAATGCAAGGCGAGTGTAAAAACTTGACAAATGAAAACATTGGTCCTGTTCCTGCAGACGAGACGCTAAGAATGGATCTTCCAAAGGACTCATCTGCTGCCTTTTTCACAGTTTTAACAAAAGGATCAGATATACCAGTCCTTGCTGCGGCCTCCCCGTGAATTAGTGTAACTTTGATGTCTCCAAATCCATTTTGTCGTAGATGGTTTTTCAGACGGATGAGTTGTTTTTTTGGATCCATCTTTGGAATCAATCTAAAGTCAATTTTGACTAGAGCCTTTGACGGAAGAACAGTTTTTGCACCAGGACCTTCATAGCCTGATGTAAATCCCGCAATGTTGCATGTTGGCTCTCCCACCAGAGCTTTTTTTATTGCAACACCTTTTTTGTTGCCAACAAATTTTTTGATTCCATATTCTTTTTTAAACGAAGTTTCATCAAATGGCTCTGACGCAATTATTCGAAGATCTTCTTTTGTGAACTTGTCAACCTCCTTGTACCAGTCTTTTATCAATACCGTTCCATCACTGCCACGAAGTGTCTTTAATGCCTCAACAAGCCTCCATGCAGGATTTTCTATTATCACTGCAAGACTTGAATGTGCATCACGAATTGATTCTGTTTTGGATAGCTCCACATAGAGCAATCCCTTCATTCCAAGACTGATTACTGGCCTGTCCTTTTCATCAACATAACCAAATTCCCATATTACTGCATCACAAGACAGTTTTTCCTGGTATTTTTTTAGATAATCCTCAATGTGCACGCTTCCAATCTCTTCTTCACCTTCAATGAAAAATTTGATATTGCATGGTACATCGCCTGTTGTTTTCAAAAACGATTCAACTGCCTTTATTCTTGTAATTAGTTCCCCCTTGTCGTCAGCAGAACCCCTGCCAAAGATTTTGTTGCCTATGATTTTTCCACTAAATGGTTCGTCATCCCACAGTTCAACTGGCTCTTCAGGCTGGACATCATAATGGTTGTAAAACAACAATGTCTTGCCAGGATTTTGTTTTGACTTGACCTCACCATATATTGCAGCAGGAACTCCTTTTTTTGTATAAAGCAACTCGGCGTGTATTCCTGACTTTTTCATCATATTTACAACCAGTCTTGAGCACTTGTCCAGTCCTAGATTTTTTGCAGATACACTTGGCTGTCTGATTAGTTTTTGAAGGTCGGACACAAGACTTGAAAAATTCTTGTCAACGTAATTTTCTTGCATGACTTATTTCACTTTATCAAATGGTTTCATGGAATATGGTATAAAATCTAACAGATCAGTTGCCATAATGTGTAATCCATATTTTTTTTGAGCCAAGTATCCTGCCTTGCCATTTACAAATACAGCAGCAGACGCTGCCTGCACTGGATCTTTGTTTTTGGCAAACATTGCTGCTACAACACCAGACAGCACATCGCCTGTTCCACCTACAGTCATGGCTGCAATGTTTTTTGGATTCAGGTATGTTTGTTTGCCGTCAGATACAATGTCTGTTGGCCCCTTGAGTAATATGGTAACACCATTTTCTTTTGCGCATTTTTCAACTAGTCTGGTGCGCGGCTTTATTGAATCAGGTGGAATCTCTCCAAATAACCTTTGAAATTCGCCTGCATGAGGAGTGACTATAACCTTCTTGTCTGCAATCTCTGGAAGAATTTCAGGTACAAGTGAGCTTGCATCAAGTGAGAGTCTAACTGCCCTATCAAGAAGAGAGTGGACTAGAATTTTTAATGCCTCGCGGTCTTGGATTCCAAGGCCCATTCCTATGGTAGCAGAATCAAGATTTTTGGGAATGATTCCAAGTAGCTTTTGGACAGAACCGCGTGTCAATTTTACATCAACTAGAGGTACGACAATCAAATTTGGCGAGTATGCTCGTGTTGCCATTACATTGATCTTGGGCACACATGTGTACACCAAATCAGATCCTGTGCGCAGTGCTGCAATAGATGACAAGATTGGAGCTCCATGGTACAGGTAATTTCCGCCAAGGACTAGGATTTTGCCATTGTCTCCTTTTCTGGACAAAGTCTTGCGTGACGGTATGAAACTTTTAACAACTTGAGCTTGGAGAATTTTTGCCAACAGTCGTTTTATTTTTTAAGAGATGATAAACTTTCGTCTTCAGAAGAATCAACTTCTTCGGATTCAATCTCTGGCTGCTCTACTGGTAACAACACTTTGCGCAAGCTTGCGGGTGTGATGACTTTACGTGCAAATGCGACATAGGTTGTATGCCCTATTGCCCTAAACGAGTGTCTTGTCTTACCATCTCGCGCCTCGATTGTTCTTACAATTTGCTCGGTGCATTCAATGTCAAAGAAATCATTTTGTCTCAATGCGGCAGCAAGTTTTTCAAGTTGGTTCATGGTAGGACAAATTGCAACAAACGCCCCACTTCCCTTGAGCATCTTTCTTGCTTGAGGTACGACCACCCATGGATCCCCAAGATCAACTATGACAACATCTGCATCTTTTTGAGGCATTTTTTTTGCAGTCTTGAGGTCAAGTTTTGTCATGGTGACATATTTTGAGACGCCAGCTTTTTCAATATTTTTTCTTGCAATTGCCATGAAGTTTTCATCTACATCATATGTGTAAACATGACCCTTTGGTTTTACAATGCTTGCAAGAAAAGTTGTAAACGAGCCGCTTCCTGTTCCAATCTCTACTATCTTGTGTCCGCTCTGCAATCCAATTCTTGCTGCAACATATCCCAAGTCTTTAGGATATACAATCTGCGTGCTGCGTTGGCTCTTCATTACATAATCATAGATGGTAGGTTCTAGTGCAAAAATTATTTTTCCCTTGTTTGTTTTAATTGCAGTACCAAACGGTTTTCCTATCACTTTCTTGTGGTCAATTATTCCAACATGTGTATGGAATTTTTGTTTGGGTGCAACCTTCATTAGCCATTTTTTACTATCATTATAAAAAAACAACACATGGTCGTTTTGTTTTATTTTCTTCAACAATTCAACCTGACATGATGTGGATAAATATCTTGACCCTAAAAATTCAAATCCCAGACTAGATTTTATTTTCCTTGTCTGTCTTTGGTTTTCCTTTAAGCACTTTACCTGATACAATTGATGCTACCCACAACCCCACTCCAGTCCAGACTAGTTCCTTGTGAGGAGTAAACATGCCCAAGGTTGTAGAGATCAAGCCAACTGCGGCAAATATTACAGGAATCATTGCTTTTTTTGGAGGCAATTTCATCTCACATCCTTTCAGGGGCATCAATGCCCAAGAGTTGTAATGCTTTTGCAAGTGTTTCCTTGAAAGAGTAAACAAGGCATAGCCTTGCATTGATGATATCCTCCGAGTCTGCTGTCAAGACCTTGACATGCTCATAGAAAGTATTGAATGATACTGCAAGATGATAACAATACTTGGCAATTATTTTAGGGGATAGATTCTTTGCAGAATCTTCCACGTGAAGGTCAAACTCGCCAATTGTTTTTACCATCTCTTTTTCATATACGGTATCAATACCACCAAGGCTTGCCTCAAAGTTTGGGCTCTTGCCAGCTTTTTCCAATATTCTCATCGCACGTGCATATGCATACTGGATGTAAGGTCCAGTATCTCCCTCCAGGCTTAGTGACTCGGTCAGATCAAATGTGATTACCTTGTCAAGGTCTTGCTTTATCATGGCATAACGCAATGCTCCAATTGCCACCTGTTCTGATATTTTTACAAGACCCATTTCATCAAACTCTGGATTTCTTTTCTTTGCCTCATCAAATGTTCTCTGACTCAAAATGTCAAGCACATAATCTGCACTAACATAGATTCCTTTTCTGCCAGACATTTGTACTGATTTTCCTCCAGTATCAAGATCAAGTGTCTTTGCCGTATCATGGCTTAGTGTGACTGATTCATATCCCAGATGAACATACGAGTCAGGTTTTGATTTGAACTCGGACATAATCTTTGTTATAATATTTTGAAGCCTTGACTGCCTGGAATCAATAACTGTAATTACACGATCTCCTGTAAAACGCATCGCAGTATCCTTGGAGTCAAGTGTAGTCTGCCACAAGACACGCCCGGTCTTTTGTACTGCATAGTGTTTGTAATAAAACGGATCTTCCAAGATTCCAAGTTTCCATGCAGCATATGGAATATCTTTTGCAATGTATGTAGCAGTTCCGTTGCTTCGAACCAAGACCTTGTCTTCTTCTGACTCTGCCTTGATGACCCAGCATCCGGCATTTTTCCCTTCTTGCTCCAGAGTAGTTATTCCCAATGATTTCATCTTTTCAAATGCAACTTGCCACAATTTAGAGCGGACAATCTGGGATTCAAAATTAAGACAGTCATATGTGACACCAAGGCGCCAGCATGTTTTGAGTTGCTCTTCAAGAACACGTCTTGTTATCTCATCTCCAAACTTTGCAATCTCTGAGGTTCCCTCTTCAAGTTCCTGGAGCACGTGTGAGCGTAACTCTGCAAGAGCCTTGTCTGTCTCGTATCTTTCAGTGGTTTTTACATATACAACATCACCGCAATAGTGATCAAATTTTTGTTCAATCGGAGGCTTGTCAGAAAATCCACCATACTTGAAGCCAACAATGATATCTGCAACCTGCAGTCCGGAATCGTCTACATAATTTAGAACGCTGACATCGTATGATGCCTTGTGTAAAATTCTTGCAACAGTATCTCCAATTATTATATTTCTGACATG
>JAJPEA010000017.1 GCA_023252335.1 Nitrosotalea sp. | reverse complement strand
AATAGCATTCCTAGATGAACGTTATTTATCAAATGGTGAAAAATCCGAATAATTACTCTCCAACTGCCAAAAGTCATAATCACTGATGGATTACTTCCTATTCTGAAGTATATCGCAAGGAATTTTGGGAAATCAATAGAGAAAAGCGAACATTACACATATGAAATATCCATTTTCGAGGCGATATGAACAATAACAAAATGGAGCGAATGAACAGTGAATTTAGGAATATAGAGAGAAAGAACAAAAGGAAGGATTACTTGATCCTGTGCCTGAGACGATTAGGGTAATACTTGGCTAATATCTGAGAAAAATATGACAGTATTTCAGAGAACCTTGATGGTTGTTTGAAGATTTTTTTTATATTTCTTAATCATAAGTTTTCTTTTTTTGTTTCTTTTCCTATATTCTGAAGAAAAAATTCTTGTAAATTTTATTACCTTTATGATTTTATTCGCTAGTCTTATTTTATAAGTAATTTTTTTTCGTTTTCTGCTAATAATATCTTCAGCATGTACTATTGTTATAATCACAAAAAACATGTAAATGAATCCAATAATTGTTGAAAATAACGCAAATCCAAATGCATAAGGAACAAACCCGAAAATATCGGGCATTGGTGAATTATTTATTAAATCTGGATATAGCAAACAAATGATCGAAAGCCCAAATGGGAAAAGAATCACTCCTACTGCAGTAGCTGGAGTTAATGGGAATGAAATTCTTCTATTTGTAACAAAAGGAAAAACTGATCCAATAGTGAGTAAAATTAATACCCCGGCAATTATTGTTGCATCAACTTGTATCAGAATATTCGAGTCTACATGCATTGGAACAATGGGTGGAACGTACTTTGTAGAATTGATGTATACCATGCAATGTAGTATTCATAAAAGTAAGTTAATATCAATACCTAATTTTTTAAAATAAAATTATGTGGAATAGGCACCATGGGAAATAACAAATGGAAAACATTAATTCAAAATGCGTCCAAGAAATAATACACTAATTGATGTTCAATTCCAAGTCTTTATTTCTTGTAACTATGGCATTGGTGCTTTTCATTCGTACACCATTAACCCTAGCACAACCTCCTAACTATGTAGATATTTTAACTCCTGTAGGATGGACTGTGGTTTTTGTTGGTATTTCTATGACTTTAGGAATGATATTCGTGGTTTTTTGGTTCATAGTTCCGAGACGAAAAAGGAGTAAATGAGCCGACAGTTGACACGTAGAATTTGTCAATCCATGTGCTCTCAAGTTGACAGAACCTTCAAACAGTACCTTTATTAGGTACTGGTACCGTACCATACGGTAAGATGGACGATTTAAGATTAGAAAATCTAGATGGGGTAGGCCCAGTAACTTCCAAGAAGCTAAGCGATGCAGGAATCCATAACATATTGGATCTTGTTGTAAGAGGACCAGTGGACATATCAGAAATTACTGGTATGGATCTTGATGCTGCTGTAAATCTCGTAAACAAAGCAAGACAACAGCTAATTGACAATGGTCAAATTGCTAAAGAATTTGTCACAGCAACTGAGATCTACAAAAGAAGACAAGACATTGGAAAGATCACAACTGGAACTAACGCACTTGATACTTTATTTGATGGAGGAATTGAGACACAAGCCGTAACAGAGGTTTATGGTGAATTTGGTGCTGGCAAGACACAACTTTGCCATACCGTATGTGTAACTGTCCAAAAGCCAAAAGAAGAAGGTGGATTAGATGGTGGTGTATTGTACATTGACACAGAGCACACATTCAGACCGGAAAGAATTGTTTCAATTGCCAAAGCAAAGGGTCTTGATCCAGAAAAGGTTCTTGACCGAATCATGGTAGCAAGAGCATACAACAGTGCTCATCAGGAATTAATCCTACAAGAAGCAGGGCCTGTAATTGAAGAAAACAAAATAAAACTAATCATTGTAGACTCGGCAGTAGGCCTTTTCAGAGCAGAATTCCTAGGTAGAGGCACTCTATCTGTAAGACAACAGAGATTGAACAAATTCATGCACCTGCTGTCAAGAACTGCTGAAACATACAATGTGGCAGCAATAGCGACAAACCAAGTCCAATCATCACCTGACCAATTCTTTGGCGATCCAACAAGACCTGTTGGAGGAAACGTTGTGGCACATGCCTCAACATACCGTGTTTACCTCAAGAAATCAGGTAAGAAGAGAATTGCCAGAATGGTTGACAGTCCTCATCATCCAGAACAAGAGGCTCTCTACACACTAACCGAAGGTGGTGTTGCAGACCCAGAGGATGAGACAAAGAAGAAAAAGAAAGAAGACGCTGAAGAATAGCGGCCTCATCCTGTTTCCGGGTGGAAGTGCAGTACTTCCATACCGTCCAATTTTTCCTTTATATCCAGTAAGTGTTAAATTATGGTCATCTCAAGTCTTAGCGATTAATGGCTACTAAGAAATCAAAGGGTCGTTCACACGGCTTTATGCATAAATCACGATCCGTCATGACTAAGGAGGAAGTAAGAGGTGTATCTTTCCTACTTAGAGAGTATGCAGTAGGAGACAAAGTTTTGGTAATCATCGATCCATCACAACACAAAGCATTGCCACATAGACGATATCATGGTAAAGTGGGAACCGTTACAGAAACTGGTAGAAGAACAGTAAAACTAACAGTTAATCTTGGTAACAGGCCAAAAACCTTAATCACTAGATTAGACCATATCAAACCATTCGGTGTTGCTGCATAGATGGAAGAAGTAAAAAAGAAACAAGGCATTTCTATTCCAGAAGTAAAAGAAATTATGGAGAAAGTTGATACTGAATCAATGGACCAAATTCAAAGATGGACATATGATTATGTTACCAAATTTTCAAAAATTGATGCCAAGGCTGCAAAGAAACTCAAGCAGCAACTTGTAAAAGAGTGTGGTATACAAGAAGAAGAAGCAGTAGAAATTGTAAATAATCTACCAAGTACTGAAGCTGAATTGCGAGCATTTACTTTTGGTTGGAAGAAATTGATTCTTGCTGAAACGCTCGACAAGATGCTAAAGATAATCAAGGAGAACTCTTAAGTTTAGGAGTACGGTTTATCTTGGAACATTCTCAAACTAGGAAGTATGAGGAATACGCATACGTATTAGATTTTGTCACAAGGGGAAAATCAACTACTGTGCGAGGACGAGACGGAATAATTGTTACAGCTATTGGGGAAGAGAGACTAACCATACTTGAACTGCTTGCATTACCAAACTCTACATTTGAGATTGGAGAACGAGTTTACATTGGAAAAGAAGGTAGAACAAAAATTCTCTCAGTGCTTGGCAGGCTAGAACATGAACACATATCATCTTCTGCACAGAGTGAACTAAATGCAGTGATAGAAAAAATTGTCATGCAAAACGAAAAAAGATTTGTAGATTATCTAAATAATGCACAACCACTCACTCCAAGAATACATGCACTTGAGCTAATACCTGGAATTGGAAAGACCTACATGAAAACAATGCTAGAAGAAAGAGAAAAGAAAAAGTTTACAGACTTTAAGGACTTGCAGGAAAGAGTTGGACTAAAAGAGCCAGCAAAACAGATTGCAAAGAGAATCATCGAAGAGATAACAGGAGAAACAAGGATGAGTCTCTTTGTTAGAAAATGATCAAACGCAGGTCACTTGGGCAGCATTTTCTAATAACACAATCAATCGCAAAATCAATAGTTGATTCTGCTGGTATAACAAAAGATGACATTGTATTGGAGATTGGTACAGGCAAAGGCATTCTGACGCCACTTCTCTGCCAAAACGCAAAACAAGTAATTTCAATAGAAAAAGACCATCTTTTATACTCCCAGGCACGTGATGCCTTTTCTCATGTACCAAATCTAGTCCTGCAAGAGGGAGATGCTTTTAAGAAAAGTATCGAGTTTACAGTTCTTGTATCAAATCTTCCCTATTCTGAGAGTAGGACTGCAATAGAGTGGCTTGTTCAAAAAAAATTCAAGCGTGCCATCATAATGGTCCAAAAAGAGTTTGCCCAAAAGCTAGCCAAAACAGATGGTAAGGAGAGAAGGGCAATATCAGTTCTTGCAAACTATTGCCTTGAGATTGAAAATATCATGGATGTAAAAAACACAAACTTTAGGCCTCCTCCAAAGGTTGATTCTATTGTGATATCAATTATACCAAAACATGTACTCCCAAGTCAAACAGTACATGCAGTAAACAAGTTATTTTCATTTAAAAGAAAGACCATACGTAACATTGGAAAAAAAATGGGAATAGAGATTGATTCAGATAAAAGACTAGAAGAAATGCCTGACAGTGAGATAATAGAAATTGCAAAAAGAATCCAGTAATTATTATGTACCCTCAGAGGATTCCATCTTCTTTGATGATTATTTAAAAAACAAGACGGGCCAGTCTGCACTTGATATTGGAACAGGTTCTGGAATTCTTGCAAATACTTTATCCAAAAATTTTGCGTTTGTTGTTGCAACTGATATCAACACTGTTGCTCTAGTAAAAGCGCATGAAACAATTGACAACTGTATCTGCTGTAATGCAGCTGATGCAGTGCATGCAAGTTTTGATCTGATTGTATGTAATTTACCGTATCTACCATCTGACAAACTGCTTGACCCAGCAATAGATGGTCTGCATGATGGTACGGAAATACCAAGTGTAATAATAAAATCTGCCAGTTCAAGACTTGAAAAAAATGGCAAGATGGTATTTCTTACCTCATCTCTTGCAAAATATGATTCCCTGATAAAATTGTCCGAGTCTCTTGGATTTGATGTTACCATTGCTGCAAAAAAGAAATTGTTCTATGAAGAATTGATTATAATAGAGTGCACAAAAAATTAACCCTAAATATGATTTTCTTACAAAAAGTACATCTAGTTTATCTGTCAAGGGGGAGAAATTGACATTGTTGAGATTTCATTATTTGATTTGTGTTGCTGCAGTGGTCACAATTTTCTATGCCATGTCGTTTCCAGGTGCACAGGCATATGATGCCCAAGTGATCATAGTAAATGGAACTGCAAATCACTGCAAGCCTAATCTCTCATGCTACAACCCCTTTCAAGTAAATGTCTCTGTTGGAGATACCGTTACCTGGATAAATCATGATAACAGGACACATACTGCGACAGCTGGAACCTCAAACTATGGTCCACAGGGTGTATTTGACAGTGGAATTATCCAGCCTGGGCACTCATATACCCAGTTTTTTGGCGCTGTTGGAAAATACCCCTATTATGACAAGACTGACACATGGCCTTCTGGGTTGATTACAGTGTCAAACTCATTTTCACATGCCGAACTTTCCTGGGTTCCTGATTCGCTCAGAGTTGAAAAACAAAACTATACTTCACATGGACTTGTCATAACAAAACAGATTCAAAACACTGGAAACGCTGATGCCCATTCTATAATATTTACACTAAAAATAACAAATCAATCATCATCACTTTTTTACAATAATTTTGTTAAACTAGATGTTCCTCAAAACCAAAGTGTTCCGGTATCATTTGTGTGGAGTAATGTTCCTAGTGGACAATACCAATTATTCTTTGATGCAAATGCTGCAAACACCATAGGTGACATGAACGCAAACGATGAAAGATCACTTGATCTAATATCTGTCCCACCCTCTTCTCAAGTTCCGGATCAGTCTCTTCCAATTACAAATCAAAATTTTACCATCCATGACAACACTGTAAGTGTTCCAGAGTTTGGTTCTACATCATTTCTTATTTTGATTGTATCACTAGTACCAGTTCTAGTCTTTGCAAAATCTAGATTAAATTCTAGTCTATTTTCGTAGTTTCTGTTTTGCAATCTCTATTATTGCATCAGTCATTTGTGTTGTAGTTGCACTACCGCCGATATCAAATGTGACATACTTGCCTTCATTGATTACCTGATCTGTTGCAGCAAATATTGCATCTCGGATATGAGTCTCACCTAGATATTCTACCATCCATGCCCCTGATAATATCGCAGCAGTTGGATTTACCTTGTTTAATCCCTTAAATGATGGCGCACTTCCATGGGCAGCTTCAAACATTGCAAACCTGTCTCCCATGTTTGCAGAGTACACCAATCCAATAGAGCCTATGATTCCTGATGCCAATTCTGAGATGATATCCATAAAGAGATTGGTGCTTATCAGAACAGAACCATTGAACTGCTCTGGTTTTATGACTAGTTGCTGGGTCATGTTGTCTATGTATAGTTCTTCGATGGACAAGCCAGGGTTTGCCTTGGAGGCCTTTTCTACCTCCTCCCAAAATATTCCATCAGTAACTTTGAGGATGTTTCTCTTTGTTATTGCAACCATTTTGTTCATGTGGTATTTTTTTGCCCATGATACTGCAGAATTGATAAAACGACTACTTCCTTGCCTTGTGATCTTTCTAATTGCAATTGCCGCATCATCTGATACCTTGAACTCTATTCCAGTGTAGAGCCCTTCTGTTGCTTCTCTAAAGCACACAAAGTCTAGTGTCTTGTCTGGAGTTATCCTATGGTATGTCTTGATTGGTCTAATGTTTGCATATAGATCAAATTTTTGTCGTAGAGTTACTGCAACACTTCTTGGAGAATTTGGCTTGGGAATTGTAGTTGTAGGACCTTTAAAACCTGCATCAGAGTTTTCTAGAATCTTCATCGTTGCATCTGGAATGTATGTTTCCCCACCATGCTTTTCCCATTGTTCAGATCCTGCTTCACACAAGATCAATTCAGTTTGAGTGTTACATGCCTTCAATACCTTTAACATTGAATCAACAATCTCTGGACCAATGCCGTCACCCTTGATTATTGCAGCCTTTTTTCCCAAATCAGGCGAGATTGTAGTATGAGCATATTTAACTCTAACTAGAAAATTATTTGTAAAATTTATTGTGTAATGCTAAAGCTTAAACTCCTCATTGATTGGATATTTTATTAATGAAAATAGTACAGATTTCAGATATTCACGTCGGAGCTCAATTCAAAGAAGACACCTTTGATCTTGCAGTGGAAGAGATAAACCAACTCAAGCCGTCTGTTATTGTAGCGACAGGTGATCTCACAAATGAGGGATTGCTAAAAGAATATGAAAAATGCAAGGCCAAGTTCTCTCAATTTGATACCGAAAAAATAATTGCAATGAGTGGAAACCACGACTATAGGAACACAGGATATCTTTTATTCAAAAAATACTTTCCATTTGACTCTGTAAATGAGCTTGACGAGGATACAATACTTGTAACACTTGGTACTGCACGACCTGACAGAGACGAGGGTGAGATTGGCTATAGGCAAAATCTGTGGCTTGAGAGAACCATGAAAAAATACGAAAACAAGATCAAGATACTTGCAATGCATCACCATCTGATTGGTGTTCCTGATACTGGAACTGATAGAGTAACTGTGATAGATTCTGGAGATGCACTGCGAACTGCACTTGCAAGCAAGATAGATCTTGTAATATGTGGTCACAAGCACAGGCCATGGTTTTGGAACTTTGGAAACTTGTCAATTGCAAATGCTGGAACTGTATCTTCTGAAAGAATGCGAGGACTATTTGACAACACCTACAATATTATCACTGTTGAAAAAGGCAAGATCAAAGTGGATTTGAAGATTGTAGGTGGAGAGAAAATTCCTCTCAAGGATCTTGTGGAAAACTACAAACGTTTTGGCGAAGAATAAGACAATTCATTCCGGCTCTGGTTCCAAAGTTATAATAACAGTTTAAATTTCAGCAAACATCGTGCGGGGGTCGCCTAGCCTGGTAGGGCGTGGGATTGCTAATCCCATGTCCGTAAGGACCCGTGGGTTCGAATCCCACTCCCCGCGCTTTTTGCGATCTACGCTTAAACTTAATAAACCGAATTTTGCGAATTTACTTGATGGTAAGGAGAAAATCAGTAAAACCAAGATCAAGCGGTCCAAAAAACGTCACAACCGGTCTCTGTCCTAAATGCGGTACAATCGGAAAAATTTTGATAATAGGATTGATTGGAAGCGAGAAAGGCAAGTGCCAATCCTGCAACGGCGAATTCACCCTGTAGAAAATACTGACAAAACCCTCAACAAAATAAACCATAAATTTTTAAGGTCATATCTAGTGAAGATTAAACATATGGCAGGCGAAGACGAGTCCATTTATGAAAGAGTAGCTAGACTTGAAGATGAGGTTGCCAGCCTACGAAACGAAGTAGATATCCTCAAAGGAACAATTCGAAACAAGATTGTACGATACGAACACAAATTGATCAAAAAAGGCAAAGACGTACAATCAATTATTGACTAGATTTCTCTTTGATGTTTTTTATCATCTCTAATATCTCATCAACATCATCTGCTTCTGGAGCAAGCTCAATGTACTTGTTAAGAGATGCTAGAGCAAGATCATTTTGAAGTAGCCTTGTCTGAATAATTCCCATGTCTCTAATATCTTCTGGTGAGTTGGCATCAAGGCCTAGTATCATGTTTATACAGTGCATTGCTTTATCATAACTAAAAGATTCGGTGTACGAACCCTTTAGGTTTCGTAAAATTCTTATCAAAATCTTTTCTGGCTCGATATCGTTTAGATATTCTGGCTCAAACTCTACTCCTTCACCATATGTGGCATCAAGTATGTCTTGGAGATCTTCAATATCTAGTAGGCTACCGCCATTGAATGGATCCAAAACAAGCTCCTCTGAATATTTTACCAAGAAATGGCCTGGAAACCCAACAGGACGAAGCTCAAGTCCTATTGCCTTTGCAAGCTCGATGTAAATAATTGATAGTGTGATTGGTATTCCGGTACGCTTGTCTATTACTACATTTAGAAAATTGTTTCTTGGATTGTAATAGTCATCACTATTTCCTTCAAATTCCAAGACATCAAACATGTACTCGTTTAACATTGAAACAAGGTAAATGGGATTTTTTACATCTGATATGTGCTCACGCAGACCCTGCTCAAATGTTCTCAATTTTTGTATGTATTCAGTAATGTCCAAGTTTGGAAACTCTAAGGTCTGGGATAATTTCAGACACTTTTCAATTAACGTGTATTGTGGACTTTTTGCATACGAGATCCACTCTGCTGCAAATGGATCAAATTCATTCATTTTCTATTTAGATAACTTTCTGGATTTTTGAGTTCTCGAGTTGTTGGAGGGTTTGCAATCAATGTCTTGTATGTATCCTTGCCTAATTTTGCAAAGATATATTCTGTAAAATCTGTTCCCATGCTTTTTCTAATCTGATATGTTGAGATGTCACTATTTGCAAACGTGATTAGGTAATTTTTCAAATCTTGGTCCTCTCTTAGAATGTTCTTTACCGCAAACTCTGCCATTCCCTCCATTGTTGTAAATGCTGCATGATGTGCCTGGATTGGTTTTAACCATCTCTGGTAAATGTCAAGAAGTTGTGGAATCATTTCTAATATTTTAGGATCAACTGTTACCTTGGTAAATGTCATAACATCTGGGCCCAAGACTTGAACTATAAAATTGTCTGGATTTAATATGAAAAATAAATTTGCCCTCTTTGCTACTGGATATTCATCTGGAACTTCGGGTAACTGCAAGTAATTGTAAAGATTCTTTGTAGTAGAATCGTCAAGGCTTAAGATTATTTTTGCAAGCTCTTCGTTGATTGCATTTACTTCAGATACTGCATTTTTGTTTATGTTGTACAGATTGTTTTGTATCGAGTGAATTTGTTCCTCAAGAATAGTCATCTTCAAGGCTCCAATGTATCCCGAGTTTACCTGATCAAATTTTGACTCGTAGGGTTCGCCCTGCTTGTGTAGTATGATCTTTGGGTAACTTGATAGGATGAACTTGTTTAGGTATATTGCAGATTCGTAAAAATCGCCATATGTGGTGGATATCTGTGAGATGTACCCTTTTGCATATGTGGAATAGACTAGATATCTAAAGGTCTGATTTTCTGCAAGCACTGCAATTTTTTGAACATCTTCATGTGCAATTGCTGTGAAAAGTTCGTCTACAAACTCTGCCGATTCTCTTGTGGGGTACACCTTACGCCCTTTGAGGCGTTTGAACTCGACTAGTTCGGGAAATTCGACTCTTGTTTGCGATACTTGAATTCCTGTAAACTCTGATATCTTTTTTGACATGTCTGCATATAGTCTATTACAAATTGGTTCAATGTCTTCGAATTTTATTTTTCCAGCAAACGCTTGGCTGGATTTTACCTCTGAGTTTGTTATCTCTTTTTCCTCGTTTATCTCAACTGAGAGCTGATCTAAAAGTGCATATGCAAACTCTTCAAACTCTGTCATTATGAAATTGGATTAAACCTGCCCATTTAACATTAACTTTAGATCTGTTTTTCTATGTTGGATTGTATCTTTGTCAGAATTTGCTTTTAAAATAAAAAATGTCTATTTTACCCAGTTGAATTTGTGTTTGAATGCATTGAATTAGTGGAGTTACCTGATGGCATTGATCCAGTTGAATTGTTTGAGTGCACTGATCCAGTAGAGTTCATGCTTGGATGCATTGGCATCGATGAGCTAGTCCAAGCAAATTGATTTACATCTCTTGACTTTACTAGATAGTTTACAACTATCTGATGCATTATGACTAGACCATTTTGTGCACCTGTAGCCTTGCCTGGACCTTCAAGTTGTGATGCTAATACGGCTGATGACCATTTGGAATTTTCTCCTGGTCTACAGACATGGTTACCACAGACTTTGTTTGGATTATAGTTTGACATGATACGACCATGTTCACCTGTAGCTATAGTTAGTGCACTTGCCTCTTGTGTTATTGTCATGGATAAGGTAATAGAAAACAAAGCTGCAAAAACCAGAATCTCTCTAGACATTTTTAGTATTTGAATTGTCTTGGAATAAAAGGTATTCGTCTCTTTTATGAAAAAGTGGATACCGGGATGTGAACTGTGATCTCATCTACAACACCCGCAAAATGGGATATGCTGAATTTGGTAAAATGGTGAGATCAAGTTCGCTATATCTGTGAAGGCCATATCTTGATTCTGGCTCTAAAAATAGCGCAAGACATTGGCCTCCTTTCTGGATTGTTGGGAAAATATTGTAGCCATCAAGCATTCTGCTTTCCTTTCTTGAAACCACAGAAATTCTAAGAGGGGCTCTATTTTCACGACTAGACGGCTTTAGTGAATCTATTACATGGTATTCCACAAGCGCAGTTTTTTTAGGGTCGGACAAGCAGGATGAAAACCCATGTCTGTGCAGAATTTCAGTTATCTTTTTTTTGTCAGGCGGAACAGCATAAGCTCGGGGCAGTTTTGCATATTTTGTCACTTCAAGCTCTGGCTTGTAATTGTAAAAGACCGTATCAGTCACCGTTTCTGTTACCACATTCTTAAATTTCATATGTAAGGGATGTTCTGCAAGTTTACGTCTTGAGCAAATTGGTATTCTGTCTCCTGTAGATGGAACACTTGCTTCTTTTTCCATGAAAGATCTCTTGTTTTTATGCGCCCATCTTAGGAGTGAGCTTAGAGCATGATGCTGGGCCAAAATGATGTGCTCTTTGCCGCCCTCTCCATCCTCTCGAGTTGGATTTCTTCCCTCTAATAATATAGTCAAAGCGTTGTATCTGAGCGATAAAAAATTTCTTGCATCATCTATATCTCCGGTACTGTGCCTTGCTTTGCCTGAGGGTTTGACTATGGTGTACCTGTCAGAGCTAAAATCATTTATGGCAAGATCCCTGTTAATTGTTCTCATCAGATCATGTGTATTTTCCATGTCTAGAATTTGGATAGCTGGATTTGTGGGAATGTCGATTAATATGTCTGGGTAATAAGTTAGGTTTTTTGCAAGCAAGTGTTTTCTTCGCGAGGGATAGTTGTGCACATCAATGATGATATGCGGCTTCCAGGTCCTGACAAAAGAGTGAATCACTCTGGTCTCCTGGCTATCCAGCCTTTGGTGATCCCGGTTCAAATCAACATGGGCTGAATTTGTTCTGGTCCTATGGTAAGATCCGTCAGGATTGGCATCGGGTAAAACCGCAAGACCGGTATGTGGAAAATCCCTCTTAAAAGATGGGGCAAGTGAGGCAACAAGATGAGAGACTGCCCTGCGACCGTACTTTTCGTCGCCATGTTGGCCTGCCATGATCATAATCCTAAATGCAGAGTCTTTTCCGTGGCCAAGATGTGTGATAATTAGCGGCCTTCTTTGCTCTGACAGTCCGATGATCTCACGCTCAAGTGATCTTGATGACGAGTCAATATTGTCAAACAGGAATGAATTTGCTTTGCTACTCATATTTCTTTCATGTTGTCTAGGTATGCCAGGTTGCGAATATCTTGTATAGTGGATCCTAGAGTTTCAGGCACTATCCTCCCGCAATCTATGACAATGCACTTGTCCGCATTTCTGATGATCTTTGGACGATGGCTTACTAGCATGATTGTCATGTTGCTTTTCAGTTCCGCCAGTGTCTCAGCCAGAGACGATTCTGATTCAGAATCAAGTGCCGAGCTGGGCTCGTCCAATAGCAGTATCTTTGGTTTTTTTATTATTGCCCTTGCAATGGCAATTCGTTGTATCTCGCCTCCTGATGGACTAATTCCCCCGACTCCAAGCTGGGTATCGAGGCCTTTTTGCCATTTGGCAACAAATTTTAGGACTCCTGCAGTCTCGCATGCTTCTTCCACTTCTTTTTCTGTGGCATCTGGTCGAGACAATCGAACATTTTCTGATACTGTCCCGTTGAAAATAATGGATGATTGAGGCACTACTGCAATCTGCGATCTGAGGGACTCTAGTTGAACCGTCCTGACATTCTGGTCATCTATTAGAACCTGTCCTTCTGTTGGATCATACAGCCTGACAATTAATTTCAAAAGTGAGCTCTTTCCAGAACCGTTTCTACCAATTATGGCAGTGAGTGTGCAGGGTTCTATGTTGAGGCAAATTCCTGACAAGACATTTTTGTCAGTATATGCAAAGGAGACATTCCTAAACTCGATCGCTCCCCGGTCAACTCTGAGTGGAGGAGCGTTGGGCTGATCTTCAACTGAGGAGGGAGTCTTTAAAATCTCTTGTATGCGTTCTGCGGCAACTACTCCCTTTTGATATATGTTTATCAAATTGGTAAACCTTCTTGATGGCCTGTAAATGAAGACTGCAAAGCCGGTAAACGCCACAAGGGATCCAACTGTCATGCGCTCACTGACTACCATTGATCCTCCCTGCCACCATACCAGTGCTAATCCAATGCTGGTCATGATCCACACCGTGGCAGAGATCATGCCAGCGTATTTCTTGGTTGCCATCTGGTCAGATTCCAGCTTTTCTGCCTGCCTTGAGATCTTCTCAACCACAAACCTTTCCGCATTTGAGGTTTGAACGGTTTCTACTCCATCAAGGTTTTCTTTTATCAGTGCAGTGAGGCGTGATTGAGTCCCCCTTTGTTTCCTGGATGCGGCATGCAGTTTTTTCTGCAGTTGCCTTGTAATTATCCACTGAACAGGCAAAACTGACGATGCCAGCAATGCAAGAAATGGGTTTAGCACAAAAAGCATGGATACCGGATAAATTATTCTGATCAGGTTTGTTGATGTCTTGATAAACGTATTTTCAATAAACGGTCTCATTGTGCCTGTGTCTAGCACGGCACGGTTTAGCAGTTCGCCTGAGCCAAGATTCTGATGTCTGTCCAAAGAGAGCGCCGTCAATTTCTGAACCAGCTGCTTTCTGATCTCTACTACAATATGCCTGCTAACTCTGGCTACGGAGGTGGTGCGAAAATAGGCAGCCAGGCCATATAGCAATGCGATTATTACCATACCAAGAAAGACAGCCAAGATAACCTCCTTGTGGCTGTCGTGTAACTCTATGAGCCCGAAGATTTTTACATGTTTCCCATGTATGCCGTCAATTAAAGCACCCGTAAGAATCGGTACCTGCATGGGAACAATTACAAAAAGTATGGACCAGAAAGCGGCTGCAGCAAATCGTGTTTTGTATCTTTTGATGTATCCAGAAATAAACTTTGTAGGCGAGGTCACGCCGTGGGAGTCTTGTGTCATTTTTTTGTATTTCAATCAAGTGTCGTTTACATTAAATCTCTTTAACCAAATTTAAATTGTAAAATTCCTCTGCAATGACATTTGCTAATTCCCTCCCAGAGTCGGCTGACGAGGCTATGTAGATCTCACTGTGATCCATGAACTCTCTTACGGATAATGGGGAAGATGTTATGGCGCCAGACACTGCAATTATGTTGTAGCCCAATTTTTTCAGATAATCTGTTGCATAGAGTGCAGAAGGCGCATTGTCAGCAGTAAGTATGATTCCTTTTATTGCTTGTTTAACTGATTGGTCTGCAAGCAGCATGGCAGTCTCTCGTTGAAGTATCCCGTCTGCAATTTCCATTACTATGATATCATGATCTTTTTCAGACATGTCAGTCAACATTGTATTGAACAAGGTCATCAACTCTTCCTTGGAACACAAATAGGTAGATGGGAATCCATAGTCACTAAAATCAGTTATTAGTTTTGCTGACGCAGATCTCATCTCATCCGAATCCCTGTTTGAGACGCTGCCAGTGATCTTGCAGGCCGAAACTTTCAATCCCATCTCTGAGAGTCTCTTTATTATCTTCCTGGCAGTTGTAGTTTTGCCTGAATTCATTGCAGTTCCAACAATTGCTAGTAGGTTTTTTACCTGTCTTGGCTGGGAATGAGAAACATTGTCTAACTTCAACCTCTTTAGATTAATTCTTTGACCGTTCTCGTCGTTTAGAAACCCAACAAATGATACGCTTGTAGGTGCTTTAATGTCGCGGTGTCTCGATCGTAGGGTTCCTACCATTCCTCCCGCAGTCAACATGCTGAGATTTTGAACATCGTCGACCTCGCCTTCAAATGCGTCTGTGGCATATCTGTTTCCCAAGATGCATACCAGCAAATCATTTTCGTATATGCGGATTTTCTTATTATCGATTGTTACAATTGAGTCATGATATCCGATCTGTTGTATCTTGACTAGAACAAGGTCGCCGACTCTGGGTTTAGCCAAGGCAGTTGTATCAAGCCTGTATCTACTGCCTTGATCCAATATTCTGCATGCCCAACTCCACCTCACGTTTTCGCTTAACTCGGTGTGAGCGTTATCTAAGATTAAATTTCTATCGGTGACTATTGTGGCCATGGATCTATTCTGATGAATCTGTGTTACATTGTACTTTGTGTTGGCTAACACTAGGAAAACTGACAACATGTTTGAGATTAGATAATTGTTTTTTCACTTGACTATAAGTCGCAAATAATACATTATTAGAATTTGCATACAAACTACTATAATATTCAACTTAAACATTGTTCTTCATTGGCTTGGATACTGCAACCTAATTCTATATTGCTAATACTTTGGATATTGTAATTTTATTTTGAAATCCTTTCCAAATACACATGTTTGGGTATTAAACAAAAAAGGTGTATGCCGGGGTGGTGGATTTGATAACAATAGTTTGGCTACGATAAGCCATCCGAATTCTATTCTCAAGATGTCAAGGCTCCATGTACAACATCAATCTCTCCTCTCATCCATGGATGAGGATCGCAATGATACTTTATCACTGCCTCTTGAGTGAATAGAAATTGGTATTTCTGTCCTGGCTTGATTATTCCAGGAGAACCAAATTGTCCACTGTATTGATCTTTGAATTCACTTCCGGCATCAGGTGTGACCGTGTGACCAGTATCAGGGCTGGTATTTTTCCATACTACTAGATTGTTTACTCCAAGTTGGGCTTCAATTTTTTTGGGTACAAAATTTTGCACCTGATCCTTGTTTTCAGCGCCTGGAACAATAATTATGGTGGTAATGTCTCCAGGATGCAGTATTTTATCTGGAATTATTGGTTTTGCATTTAATTCGGGTATGAAATAAAGTTGATAATATGATACGCCCATGGCAGCACCTACCATGACTGCAATTAGCCCAATACCATATGCATGGCTTGATGTTGGTAGACTCAACTAGTATTAGTTTCTAAATTTAGAATAAATGCTAGATAGTATACACTGCAATCTTTGGTGTTGGGATGTTAAGACATGTCTGAAATATTATTTGGAAAAATACTATGACAAGTTAGATTCTATTTTTATATTGCATATCTTCTCAAAATATGATATCTGATACGTATGGCAGAAGATGTGACCCCACAAGCTTTGGCAATCTTTTCCTGTGTAATGTGTTCTTTATTGAGAACACATGATAAATAGAGTGCAGCGCCAACAAGCACCATTGGGTTTTTACCATCTGTTAATTCACTCTCTGTTAATTTTTTAAGCACATTTAGCGCATACCTACTCGTTTTTCTGCTCATGTTTATCTCATTTGATATTTTTGTCACATAATCAAACGAGGGGCAGCAAGATAATCTTAGTTCTAGTCCTTCAATTAATTTTCTATACGATTTACTGACTTCTTTTTTTCTAATGGATGCTGCCTGCGAAATATCAATGATCGATCTTGGTACGCCATTTTGTCTACATGCTGCATAGACTGATGCACACATCAAACGCTTTGAATTTCGTCCTATTGTTATCTTCTTCTGCATGGCTTTCCGGTAAATGTATGCAGCATTTTCTACAACAAAATCGGGAAGACCAAGCTTACTCTCTAAAACATCCAGAAACAAAAGAGCAGATCTTAATGTTCGACTGTATGATCTTGATCTGTTTCTAGTGTCAAGTATCTTTAGGCGAATAAAAGAATTCTTCATGGATCCTGAAATAGGTTTTCCAAGGGCATCCTTGTTTGATATCATTGTCATCATGCCCCTATCATACATTGAAAGTGATTGTCCAGGTCCGTTTCTTGTTTTTGTTAGAAACTCGTACACATCATTTGTTCTGTTGGGATTTATGTCAATTGATTTTTCTGTTACGATTGAACCACAACATCCGCAGATTATTTCTCCTCTTACATCGTCTGTGATCAGGGGTTTTCCTTTACAACCCAAGACCTTGCACCTCAACTCGGTCCATTTGATATTTTGTCTCTTGACAATGTGATGTATGTCGTAATATGGCGGTGTTTTTACTTGAAAAACTTGATTTAAATCGTTTTTTTCATTCATTTACACGATCATCTTGTAATTTTCCATCTTTTTTTGGGATATTGACAAGAATTCTTCTACCTCTTGTTTTATTAACTGCAGAGCTTGTTCTGCCTCCAATTGTAATTCCTCTACCATGCTCCTTGGAATAAGGCGTACAACACCTGGTATCTTGTAATTCATCTGGACTTCTAGAATTGTTGTATTGCCAATACTTGTGAGCAAGATGTCTTTTATGCCTACAATAGGTCCACGACTAGATCGTATGTGAATTCCTTCTTTTGGAAAGAGTGTTATTTTTTGAAAGCATTTGCTGCCATCAAGTAACGTAATCTCTCGGGTTGTGAAATTTCGATCTCTTGAAATATTTCTGAGTAAAATTATTCTCTTCCAATAACGTGGATCATTACCAATCTTTGATACTATTTTCCATACTTCATCTTGAGGTGCATTGATTTGCAATCTTACCTCAATCTTGAGCATGTTTACATAAATTAAAAACTGAAATAAATCTACGTTAGTATACACTGCAATCTCTGAAATTTAAATATGATTAGTAAGCAAATAATCTTCATGAGTGTAAAGTTCAGATGGTGGTACGTTTCAATGAGTGCGTCTGCATCACTAGTACTTGCATTGATGTTCTATCTGAAATCATTTGTATGTGTACCTGTCGAAAATCTTACATGCCTACCACTTTTCACCGTTTTTGGTCATTGATAAACAATGTAATTAGCGTGTACATTTTTTATATGATGAATGTAACAACAATTGATCCGAATCATTCTCTTCCATGAATATTTGTTAATAATATTATGTGACGCATACATGTTAATTATTTACATATGTAGAATATACAATCTATTGTATGACATGATTTGTGCAAATGACTGTTTATCTTTAAACAATAATAATTTTAATCTACGGAGGTATGGTCTGGCTAAGAACTATTTTATTATTCTTAGACTATTAACTCCGTAGATTATTTTTTTACGTCATGAAAATATTTAACACATGCTGTCATGTTTTAAATAAAATCATGACACAACTGTAATCAAATGGTTTGGTTACGAAGGTGTACCCATTACTTGTTTATGGTAGTGGTAGCAGTAAATTCAACCTTGTTGGTGATCAACGCAGGAGACTACATCTTCTACACTGATTGGGCATGGACATCGTTTGTGATATTCTCCATAGGGCAAACAATGATGCTCGTAGTAGGTGCATCATACTACCTTACGTTCACTGGCGTTCCAGGAACAGCAACCTATTATGCACTAATTATGACGGTGTATACTTGGATTG
>JAJPEA010000117.1 GCA_023252335.1 Nitrosotalea sp. | reverse complement strand
TATCATGTGACGGCAAAGGAAGCAATTCTCTATCAAAAGTTACCTAATGACAAGGTCAAATGTACAGCATGTGCTAGGTACTGTGAAATTGGAAAAGATCAGATTGGCCTTTGCGGAATAAGGGCAAATAACAACGGCAAGCTTGATCTTCTTGCATATGGCAAAGTAATTACTGGTCATGTAGATCCCATTGAGAAAAAACCAGTAACTCACTATAGACCTGGCACCAGCATATTTTCAATTGCTACAACTGGTTGTAATTGGCTCTGCAAATATTGCCAAAACTATGACATCAGTCAACGAAGAAAGATAGAAGGAACTGATATGACGCCTCAACAAGTAGTGGATCTGGCAAAACAATCAGGTTCTGATGGAATTGCGTACACTTACAACCAGCCATCCATATTTATCGAATTTGCGCGTGATTGTGGAGTAATTGCAAGAAAAAATGGATTGTTCAACATTTTTGTCTCAAATGGCTATGATACTCCAGATACAGTCAACATGATGAATGAATTTCTTGATTGTATTACAGTAGACTTCAAGGGAAATGCAGAACCGCAATTTTCACGAAAATACATTGGAATTCCAGATCCCCAACCGGTATTTGATACGCTAAAAGAGATACACAGCAAAACAAAGATTCACGTAGAGATAACCGACCTGATAGTTCCACAAGTTGGTGATAACCTGGAATATGCCAAAAAATTATGCCGATTTATTTATGATGAATTTGGGCCTGACATGCCAATACATTTTCTTAGGTTCCATCCTGACTACAAAATGATGGATTTTGAGTCAACTCCAATACCTACTCTTGAAAAACACTATAAAATTGCAAAGGAGGTTGGACTAAATTATGCATATTTAGGAAATGTCCCAGGTCATCCTCTTGAAAATACATACTGTCCACAATGCAAGAAAATTGTTGTCAAAAGATATGGCTTTGATATACAAGGGTGGCATCTTGATGATAACAACAATTGTAATTTTTGTGGTACCAAAATAGCAATTGAGGGTAAACTTTCTAAAAACTATAAACAAAACAGATTCCAGTTTATACTCTAACATTTCAAAGATCACCTGAAATCTATTTTTGAATTGTAATCAAAGGTTAAATATCGTGAAACTCGAATTAAGTCATGCCAACAACTTACATCTTGATCAATTCAGATCTAGGTTCAGATGTTGAAATAATTCAAAAAATAAAGCAAATACTTGGAAGTGAGAGCAGTATCAAGTATGAGATTCAGGGTGTATATGGCGTATATGATATCATAGTCAAAATAACTGCAAATTCTATGGATCTTCTAAGAAGCATAATTACAAACAAGATTAGAAAGATAGACAAGGTTTACTCTACCTTGACCATGATGGTAATTGAAGAACAAGAAAAGTAACTAGCCTTTCTTTATTGCATCAATCACTGCATGAATTTCTGATTCTGTATTGAAAAACTGTGGAGAAGCTCTTACAATCTTTTTAGAAAAGATGTCTCTTACCGCAAGTATTATGTTATTTTTCTCAAGTCTTGCAACTATAGTCTTTGAATCTTGATCTTTGACTGAAAAAGAGACTATGCTGGTTCGTTGATTTTCTTCCTCTGGGCCATACAGAACCGTGCCATTAATTTTTGAAATCTCTTGTCGCAATAGATTTGCTAGCTTGATGTTTTTCTCTCTGATGGCCGAAATCCCTATCTTTTTTAGATAAATTATCGATGCCTCAAGGCCTGCAACACCTGACCAGTTTCGAAAACCTGCCTGAAACCTGGCAGGCATTTCTTTGTGAGCTATCTTGTCTTCATGGAAGATGGCAGATTCTCCACCAACCTGGAGTGGTTCAATGAGATCACTTGAATCTCTTCTACAAAAGAAAATGCCCATGCCCATCGGACCGCATAACCACTTGGAACCATTAAAGGACATGAAATTACAATTAATCTTGTTTACATCAACATCGTTGATACAACCAACAGTTTGTGCCGCATCTACAAAATATGGTATGTTCTTTTCTGCAAGTATCTTACCAATTTCTTCAACTGGAATTATTGCACCTGTGTTAAACAATGCATGACTTAGCGCAACAAGTCCTGTGTTTTTATCAATTGCATTTGTAAAAGCATCTGGTTCAAAATAACCTGTCTCATTTATGGGCAGATTCCTTAATTCTATTCTCTGGCCCATTCTGACCCATGGATAGTGATTAGCTGGATGTTCATGAGTTGATCCGCGTGTTACAATATTGGAATTTGGATTTAATTTCAATCCATTTGCAACAAAATTTATCCCATCGGTTACACTCTGGGTAAGCACTATCTCTTCTGGTCTACATTTGATTAATCCTGAAATTTCTTTTCGCAGGTTCCCAAGCCTTTCTTTTACGTAATTATCAGATGCCTCTGAATCAGGACCTAATTCATTATATTTTACTAGGAAATCACTCATTGCTGCAATGCTTGATCTTGGCATTCTGGAAGTAGAGGCATTGTTCAGATAGATTCTCTCCTTGTATGGAAAATCTTGGGAATAATCTAAATTCATTCTAGTCTATTTCTTCTCACTATTCAAAGGTGTTATAGTTTTTGTCAATAGATCATGTTCATTGTCATATGTCACAAAATCTCTGAGATAATAAACTATATATTCCTGTAAAAGAATATTCCTACGGAGGAATATTAAGATGAGTTTGACAATAATGGCATTGGCTGAGCCTAACCGCTTGCATATTGTAGAGCTTTTACGTGATGGACCGCGTCCAGTGGGAGAAATTGCTGATAAACTTAGACTCCGCCAGCCACAAGTCTCCAAACATCTTCATGTACTCAGTAAAGCTGGTCTTGTAGAGAAGCATCAATCTGCTCAACAACGAATCTACAATCTGAGGCCCAAGCCATTTCTAGAGCTTGAAAACTGGTTGGAATCATATCGCTATTTGTGGGAGGAAAGATTTGATCGATTGGATGAATATCTAGTCAAGTTACAAAAGGATGAGACAAAAAAGAAAGGAAAGAAACATGGCTGAAACAACTGAACCCAAAAAGGAATTGACATTGACGCGCATCTTCAATGCGCCTAGAGATATGGTATGGAAGGCCTGGACTGATCCCAAGCTCATTGAAAAATGGTGGGGACCAAGAGGTGTTACAAATCCAATCTGCGAGTGGGACGCGCGCCCTGGAGGTTTGATCCACATTGTCATGTTGGCTGGAAAGGATCTGGGCAATTTTGAGGGACAAAAGTGGCCTATGAAAGGAACCTTCCGTGAAGTCACGCCCAAGAGCAGGATCGTGTACGAGTCTACTGCACTGGATGATGTCCAGGATATTTTGATAGAACATGAATCAACGATAGATTTCCAAGATCTTGGAGACAAGACGAAAATGACTATGCACATTGTAATCACAAAGACAGGTCCAAAGGCCGCATTTGCGATCCAAGGAATGCAAGACGGCTGGAATCAGTGTCTTGACAAGCTAGCAGAAGAACTGGAAAAGTAGGTTCATTTGCTTGAGCTCATAATGCATTATTATATTACAATCTGCTAGTCTTTGTATTGTTTAAAAATCCTGGCGATGACTCTAAGTTAAATTTGCAAACAATGCTAGAACAAGATCATATCAATTCCGTATTCTACTCTGATCCATTTCTAAAGGCAGGATTTATCTCAAAACTAGTACAAGACACCGAACTCCAAGTGTTATACTTGGATCTTGACTTGTTATACAGTGGATACATAGTTTCAGGAACAATTCATACAAAAAAAAATGTAACGCTATTACAGCCCACCAGTGAAACTTTGTATAAAATGATCAAAGAGATTCTAGTCAAGGCAAGTCTATCTCAAACTATAATTGTTGTAGACTCACTCAACGGACTCTATAACATTCTAAATCGAAAAAAAAATGTTGGCAAGACTGTCATGTCTATCATGATGTTGCTTGCAAGCATAGCAAAGATGACCAAGTCATATCTTGTAGTTGGAAGCATGGTTAGGTACAAAAAAGAAGAAGGCTGGATAATGTCCCCCACTGGAAAACGACTAGTTGAAACAAAAAATAGCAAAAAAATTCTTCTCGAACATGGAAAAGAAGGTATTGTGCTAAGCATGCCTAGTGATTCTTGCAAGCTTGTTATTCCTTCAAGCTTGATTCCACTAGTCTAGCCTTTTTATTATATGATATCCAAACTGGGTTTTCACGATATCAGAAACCTGCCCTTTCTCTAATGTAAAAGCCATTTTTTCAAATTCTGGTACCATTGCTCCTCTTGAAAAAAACCCAAGATCTCCGCCTCTCTTTTTTGAACTATCCATTGAATATTCTTTGGCAAGATTTGCAAAACTTTCGCCTTTTGAAATTCTTGTCTTAAGATCTTGTGCAACACTTAGCTTTTCAACCAAAATGTGTGCACAGTGAATTTTGCTTCCCATAGTTCTTTGATTAACAATAAATTATAAAAAAACGTCGGTTCAAACAATTGTCATTCTAAGAATTTAGAATAAGCTGATCGCAAATTAACGGTGTTATAAAATTGCCAAACGCCGTTATAACACGCCATTTTTCAGCA
>JAJPEA010000016.1 GCA_023252335.1 Nitrosotalea sp. | reverse complement strand
TAGTTGGAAGAAAGACTGTGATTTCCTAAGTGTCAGGCCCGCCAAAAAAATACATGACAACAAGTTCTTTCTTGTTTCCGTGAAACCTGTGCGGTATTTTTCTTGCAACAAAATATGACATGCCTTCTGAGATTGGATAATCTTTGCCATTGATTTCAATAAACCCGTCGCCTCTAACAACATAATAAACTTCATCACTTTCATGTGGCTCTTGGGTGTCTTTATCACCTGGCCCTAGTCGCAAAATTCCTGCTGCAATGTTTTCCTTGTTTAGAAATGTGTGAAAGTATGTGTCACTTTTTGCAATTTTTTTCACATATTCATTTGTGTCAAATGTTATCTTCAATAGTATTTCTACAAACTAGTACCTTAATGATTTTAACTACACCACATAACAGGTAAAATTTCCAAAGATTAAATATCCAAAAAATCATTCAAGGTTGTTTGACTGGACAGAAAATAGACGGTATCGCAGTAGCATCATCTGTTAAAGACAGGGTACGACTAGCTGTCAAGGAACTCTCAAGTGATGGTATAGTACCATGTCTTGCCACAGTCCTTGTGGGTGACGACCCGGCTTCGGCTACATATGTGAAAAACAAGCAAAAGGCATGCTCTGATGTTGGCATCATGACAAAGGACCACAAACTTCCTGCCACATTTTCTCAAAAAGAGATGAATTCTCTGGTCAATCTGTTAAACAACGATGAGACAGTTCATGGGATTCTAGTCCAACTTCCACTACCAAGTCAGCTAGACGATTTTACAACAACTTCACGGATATCACCCATAAAAGATGTTGACGGACTGACACCACACAATATTGGTCTTTTAACATCAGGCAGATCAATTCTCAAGCCCTGCACACCATCTGGAATAATGGAGTTGTTTGAATATTATAAAATCAATCTAGAAGGAAAAAATGTGGTAATAATAAACCGAAGCAATCTAGTAGGAAAACCACTATACAATTTAATGCTTGAAAAAAACGCCACTGTGACAACATGTCACTCTAGAACAAGAAATCTCAAAGAACATTGCCTTGGTGCAGACATTATTGTTACCGCAATAGGCGATAGAACAAAGTTCATTTTGACAGAAGACATGGTAAAAGAAGGTGCAGTGGTAATTGATGTCGGTACTGCAAGACTAGAAGGAAAACTTGTGGGAGACGTGGATTATGAAAAGGTCATCAAAAAAGCATCATATGTTACCCCAGTACCTGGCGGAGTGGGGCCAATGACCATAGCGATGCTTTTAAAAAACACCGTAACAGCTGCATCAATTAGTAAAGAATTTGTCCAACCCAGTTGAAAAAGCAAGATTGCGCAAGCAGATGTTAGATGCAAGAGACGAGCTCTCACTTGATTTTATAAAAATTGCAAGTAATAAAATCCGGGACAATTTACGAAAGATCGAGTTTTACAGACAAGCCCAGTCAATTGGCACGTATTATTCAATAGGAAGTGAAGTCCAGACACATGACCTGTTGCACGAGTTTTTCAGCCAGGGAAAAGAAGTTGCATTACCCAGAGTTGACAAGAATGATCTAGTCTTTAAAAAAATTTCTAGTGTATCAGATCTTGAGCTAGGTAGTTTTGGAGTAATGGAGCCCAAGGAAAAATGTGAGACAGTCAAAAAACTCGATGTTATCATAGTGCCTGCAATTGCACTCACTCGTGAAGGGTACAGGCTAGGATATGGCTTTGGATTTTATGACAGGTATCTGCATGGCAAAAAATCAAAGAAGATTGGCTTGACATACTCTAAACACGTGCTAAAGTCATTTCCCCATGATGACCATGATGTCAAGATGGATTGCATAGTGACAGAAGATTCGGTTATTTATGTAAAGTAAAGAGTTATTTCAAATCTTCACCGGTTAGACGTTGATATACTTCGAGCTTGCATTGGATTTTTGCTTGAATTTCTCGTATGGTTAGATTGTAAAAGTCAAATGGCATAGTTCGATTTTCATGGTATGTTTTTATTAGTTGTGTCTCTTGGATTACGAGTTCATCTACCATACTCTTAAAAATATCATGTAGAAAATGTTTGAAATCTTCTGGGCTCTTTAGATCATCCAACTCAACCATGCTAATTATCGTACATGTTGCTATTTGAGATACACCTAATAAACTTCTACTACTTTTTACTAATGTTTTGTATCAAAATAATTTTTTGTTATTTTCTTCTACTTTTGAGCAAAATAGAAACAATTCCATTTCATATGAGGAATGGATTCCATTACAGGTTGTAGGCAATGTAAAATGTTTTGTTGTGGTACATGTGGCACAAGGGGCAAAATTATCATCTGGATTACAATTAGCAATACAATTATTGCAAAAATCACTGTTACTACAATTGATTTTCCCACGATACAACTACATCAGCATTAATCTTAAGATCTTCCAGTAAACGCCAAGATGTTATTCATTTACGCCATGCAAGGCCCTTTTTGCCAATGTCTGTTCGATAGTATTTGGATGGCCAGTTTATCTTCCCTACTCGCAAGTATGCATTTGCAATTGCAGCCTCTAGTGTTTCCCCAACTGCAGTAACACCAAGCACTCGACCACCACTTGTCAGAATTTTTCCATCCTCTTTTCTTGTTCCAGAATGAAAGACTTGAGAATTTGGAGTGACATCATCAAGACCTAGTATCTGCTCATCTCTAGGATACGATTCCGGATATCCTTTTGATGCAAGTATTACACATACCGCGCTATGTTTTTTCCAAGACATTCTAGGCAAGGAAGACAGGGTGCCATCGATACATGCTTGAATGTATTCAAACAGGTCCGAGTCCATTCGCATCATTATTGGCTGACACTCGGGATCTCCCATTCTTGCGTTAAATTCCAAGACATATGGCTTGCCATCTTTTAGCATTATTCCAGCATACAAAAATCCCTTGAATACAATGCCTTCTTTTTTCATGGATGCAATTGTTTTTTCAATAACATTTTTTTGAATTTCATTTGCGGTAGAATCATCAATTACTGGAGTTGGAGAGTACGTTCCCATTCCGCCAGTATTGGGTCCCTTGTCATCATCGTAGATTCTCTTGTGGTCTTGGCTTGTGGCCATCGAATAAGCAGTGTTTCCATCAGAGAGTGCTATAAAAGATGCCTCTACTCCATCAATTCTCTCTTCTAAAATAATTCTCAGGCCTGCAGCACCAAAATTTTTTTGGACAAGCATCTTGTTTATTGCATCAACTGCTTCAGAGGAATTATCACACACAATCACACCTTTTCCGGCAGCAAGACCATCTGCTTTAACAACTAATGGATAATCAACAGACTTTGCATATTCAATTGCCTTGGTAGAATCATCAAAGACTTCAAATCTTGCAGTAAGGATGCCATTTCTTTTCATAAAGTTCTTTGCCCAAATTTTACTTGATTCAAGCTGTGCAGCATCTCTTGTAGGGCCAAATACTCGCAGCCCCTTTTTTACAAACTCGTCAACTATACCATTTGACAGTGGAACTTCAGGACCCACAACTGTGACACAGTCATTCTCTTTTGCAAACTCGGCAAGACTTTCTATGTCATCAGAGGAAATATTGACGTTATTTTGCGTGCCTCCATTCCCAGGGGCAAAGTAAACTTTATCCACCTTGGGACTCTGTGCAAGCTTCCATCCTAGGGCATGCTCGCGTCCGCCAGAGCCCACAACCAAAACATTGACCAATGCTTTCGGCTTGATTTATGAGATATATAATCCAAAGATAGATTTCATGGCCCTTCCCTTTTTGCCAGTGTTCATCGCATTCTCTCTTGGTTGATAGATATAGAATTTTCAAACATGCCAATATTGCAAGTCTCAATTCGTAATCTTACTTGTTTAATTTTTGGATAAACTTGGCAATGTTTTTGCCATCATCACTTAGCCCATGTAGTTCAGTTCTGATCGTTTCTACTACTATTCTATAATCATTGCCAAACACGTCTTTTAGTGCAAGATTCAGGACATCGGGGTTTTGATAACAGTGGGAAAAATCAAGGTTGTGGACTTCGAGTATATCACTTACTTTGGCATGTGCAGCTACTCCAATTTTCATTAAAACTTTTTCAATTACTGACGCAATTACATCTCCAAGTAATTCTTCACTATCCAACGTCCGGTACTCCCCACATCTAATGAAATATTATGATTATTAAATAAATCTCAAGTAGAAGATTGTTCCATACTAACTTATTTAATACAAAATTTTCCCATCTTTAACGTAGATGAGTTTTACAGAAGATTTTGTGTGGCTAGTGTGGTCTAAGGGACATATCAAAGGCAATGATCCCTTGATGTGGAGGGCAGACGATTGCGGTGCATGGATTATGAGAAGTCATTATGGAAAAAGAAATTCAGAATACGGATGGGAAATTGACCACATAAAGCCAGTATCGGAAGGAGGAACAGATGAACTCTCAAACCTGCGTCCTTTGCATTGGGAGAATAATATTCGTAAATCAGACGGAAGCCTTGATTGCCGTGTTACTGCAGAAGGCGCCAACAATGTTAGAATTTCATAGAAAGTGTTCATCAATAGAAGAGAGCAGCAAAAAGGTTTTGTATAGTTTACCGGACATTGTTTGACAAATTCTTCGTGTCAAGATCAAGACACGCCAATCTTCATTTTAGAGCATTATTGATGATTGTATCTATTTGAATTGAAATATCAGTCAACTCGTGCCTATCAGCATCTCTGTCACAACTTACTAGAATTATCCATTCATTAACATAATATATCAAAACATGAACCTTGTCTCGTACTAGATGTACTAGCGTGTTCTTACCAATGATTTCATCATACAACTTTAACAATTTTCGTAGAATCTGCATATCGACACCAAGTATTGATGCTTGTTTTTCAGTTAAAAGAAATGATTTTGTTGAGACTCTACTATGAACTATCTTACCTTCTTCATTAGTGACAAAGACAAAACGAATTGATTTGCCAATGCCCATAATATCATCAAGGATTTTTTCAAAATCCATAGAATTACATGAATTGTCAATAACGTAGGCTCTTAACCATTTCGTTTATTGATGTTTAATTTTACTTGCATTTTGAATCAAAATCAGGCTTTGTCCGATGGAAAACAGGTTAAACTATTTTATGAATAGAACAGAGGCTGCAAAAAATCGAAAAAATCAACCTAAAAGGGAACAGCCCACGATTTTAGAAATGTTCATTAAAGCATACGGCAGACTTGATTTCATTGACCCAAGTAGATCCAACAAAATCAGTCTATCTTTTTACACATGGTAGAAGAGATTTAGAGACTGCTGCAACAGACGCACTTGTTGCAAATGGTTTTACAAAAGAAAAGATAGTTTCTGCAAAGGCAGATGCAGTAGGAAATGTAGGCGATTACATGGCAATGCTTTGGATGCCACCGACTCCGGATCAAATAAAGATCCAAAAGATAACCAAGGTAGAGCAGGTCAAAGCAGAAGGCATGATAGGACTCTGGAAAGGAGTCTCAAAGGAAGACTTGTTCACAATACCTCTAAAATAAATCACATAGACAGAGTCTAGAGAACTAGTTTCCAGAACAGCCATTATCACAAGAGAACCATGCATTTAGCTGTCCGCCCACATGGACTGCTCTTGGCACATCAGTGTTTCCATTACCCCAATATTCAAACAACACATCATGTGTTGAACCGTGACATGCATAGCAGTTGGTTGGATACATATAGTATGTTTTCAGTGGATTAAGACCTGTAAACGTATGTCCATGCTCGTCAGCATACCCAGACCTTACAAAGTTTCCAGAGGAATCATACAACTCAAAGTACATTGAAACCCCAGGGCCAGTTCCAGCCCTACACGTGGTTGCAAAGCAGGGATCCCAGTAACTGGCAGGAATCCTGTGTGCAGTTACCTTTATTCCAGTAGAGACGACCAAGTCTGCAGTGTTTGTTGTAGATGATGAAACTGCATTAACTGTGAAAAGAGGGATTGTCATTGGAGCCAGCATTATCAAGACTATCACTGTACTGTACAAGATCAGATAGTTTTTTGTCACTATTCTGATTTGTACTCTATTTGTTATTTGATTATGCGTCAAAATCACTATAACCATAATTCTAAAAATAAACCCAGAGTGATATTAGGATCTATTGACTAGAAAATGTATTTCATAAAATCAATCTAGAATCCTCATGGAGGCATCCATGTCTATTCGTACAATAAACAGGACCTAAAGATTATCACGTTGTAATCAATCGCAAAATCCAAATCACAGAATCATCTTGCAGCATTAATCTCAACTGCAACATCATCATACAAGTCACCACTGCTTGCAGTCCACTTGCAGGTTACAGTTGATGGAGATTGCACCATTGTTGAGCTTGATGCGCCTGTGATTTGATCTGGTACGTTAAGGTCCCATTGTTGTGTGCAGGTTGGAGAACCAAGTGTAGAACCACCATAAATCGAGGGCAAATCTAACACCCAGTCATTTACATACTTGGTTGTTATTGTTACATTTGGACTGTTGGGATTTGTATTGTGTTTAACAATATGTGTAGGTATTGGAAGAGTTTGATTTACACCAGAGAATGAATATGCTCCAACTACAGCTTGTGTTGGACCGTTCATCGTGACTATAATGTCTCCTGTTCCACTAGGATTCGTGAGATACCAGAATTCGGCGTCATTGTTATAAAATGTGTGTGCTACATTTTGCAAGGATATTCCTCCAAATGTGATAGATGCTACATCGTTATTGTTTGCACTAACACCCACCACAAGCATGCTGTTACTTTTTGCACCGGCATTAAAGTTTGAAAGTGTGATTGTATTTGATGAAGATGTCGTACCTGACGTAGACTGAGCATTGTTCATGACAATGCCTGTTTTATCGGTAACAGCAGACGTAGTATTTGATGTAGATCCAGTCCCAACAGGATTGATTGCAGAGACCCGGTACATGTAAGTTGTACTAGATGCAAGCCCTGTATCAGAATATGCTGTTGATGCAGATCCCGTATTTGCTACCAGTGTGGACCATGTGGTTCCATTATCTATAGATCTTTCAATCATGTAACCTGTTATGGTAGAGCCTCCATTGTTTGCAGGCGCAGTCCAACTCAGATTAAGCTGTGTTGGTGATACGGTAGTAGCTGTAAGATTTGTTGGTGAATTTGGAACTGTGGCAGGAGTGGCACTGGCCTCATTTGATGGCAATGATTCACCTGCCGAGTTTACAGCTGTTACTGTATAGAAATATTTTTGGCCGTTGGTTACTGATGTGTCATTGTATGAAGTGACATTTCCAATCTGTACAAGAAATGTTCCAGTACCAGAAGTTCCTCGGTATACATTGTAATTTGTAACTGGATATCCATTGTTGCTTGGAGTCGTCCAGGATAGGTCAACCTGCGATGGGGAGATAGGTGTTGCAGCTAGATTTGTAGGTGGATTTGGAACTGTCTTTTCTATTGCTGTAATAACAGTATTGTTTGAGATCGAGATCTGTCTTGTTGCATTCTTTGATCCGGTATCTGCCCAATAATCAAAGTCATGGTCACCCCCGTCTGCCACGTTTACACTGTACATACTGCCGCTTGAGAGAAAGAATGTAGCAGGAGTTGGACCACTTGCGACCTTTGTCCCGTTACGGAAGAGAGTTGCAGTAAGACCAGAGACAGCAGCACCATTAGAATCCTGTGCTTGAACTGTCAAATCTGGCCGAAAAACAAACGTAGTCCCACTTGAAACACTGGAAGGAGGACTTGAGCCAAGATTGTTTATCGCAGAAACCCGATAATAGTAGGTAGTATACGGCAAGAGTCCCGAGTCAAAGTACCTGGTAAGGGTGGAATTTGTATTAGAAGATATGGTACTCCAGTTGGCATCATCAGATGATCTTTCTATCTTGTAACCTGTAACAGTAGAGTTGGAAGGAGCATTCCACATTAGGTCAATCTGTGACATGGACACCGGTATTGGAGAAATATTAGTTGGCAGACCAGGCACAGTTGTGCTGGTGGTAGTAGAATTGCTTGGCGTGACAAAACTAAGGCCATATGAAAAACTGTTTACCAGAGTTCCCCAGTAAGTGTTAGCATTGCACCTGTTGCTGCCACAACTCCAGCTAAGAATTTCCGTAAAGTTCGAGTCAGGGTATGCAGTGCCCTCACAAAATCCGTTGGCAAACCCCTGAAGGTCGGTATCTCCCCAGATGGTTCCAGGGTTTGAATTGCTCGCCCTATTTTGTAGTGGTGTGTGAATTATCCATATCAGGTAATAGGTTCCTTTGGGAGATAACTCAAATGTTACACCTGGATTTGCCATGGCATCAAAGGTCTGCGTCCCATTGTTTATCTTGGCCACCGTGACAGGGCCATCATACTCGTTGTTGCATCTTCCTGGGCCAGTGCCCATTGCAAATGCGTCATGTGAAATCATACCAAAGGGTATTAGAAACAGCGAGACAAAAACAAGTGCTAGTAAACTAGTGGTACTGATGCCGCTTTTCAGTAGGTTCAATGATACCATATAGATTTGATGCATATCTGAATATACTAAGAATATTCTATGAAATCAATCCAGTTTTGAAATATTCACAAACCAGACTTAATTTTTTTGCAGCATATACAAAGATGGAAAATCACAGCATATCTTGGACCAGCGCATAGATAAAACTCTCAAACTCGGAATCCTGAAACGTTACAGTCTCAACTTTTTCTTGTTTTATTGCAGATTCTACTGCTTGCAAGTGATAGCACGGTCTTCCCTTTTCCATTGCATTATAGAAATAATCCTCGCATGAACAATATCCCAAATCCAAATCAAGCCAGTGTTCATTGTCTTTTCCCACCACAGTCCAAATCTTTCTGTTGCTTGGCTCAAACAAGTGCAGTTTTACACCATGCGATGATACAATGGAATCTACATTTCCTGATTCTTTCACAAGAATTTAATTGAAAAAAGAGAGGTATATCTTTGATGGTCAAGACAAGAATTGTTCCTTCACAACCTGCATTGATTTTAGAAGATACCCAGAGATTTCTTGTCGTAACAGACCTGCACATAGGATTTGAAATCGGCATGATATCAAATGACATGCACATCAGACCAGAAGGCATGATTGAAGAGATCCACTCTACTTTGGACAAGTTGATAAAAACAGAAAAACCTGACAGCCTTGTCATACTAGGTGACATCAAGTCAGGCATTGATTCCATCTCAAAGATAGAGTGGCAGATGGTGCCAATGTTCTTTGAGATTGGAAAAAAGATCAATACTCTAGTTGTTCCAGGGAACCATGATGGAAACTTGGCAAGACTAGTTCCAGATTTTGTATCCATGACAGGCCCATCAGGTTTGGTCATAGGAGATACGTTACTTACACATGGTCATGTAATGCCGTCAGAGAATTTTTCTCACGTTGATAGAATAGTGATGGGCCATCTTCATCCAGTATATTTTCAAGAGGGTTCTGTACTTGATGGACAACGACTATGGGTCTCAATCAAGACCAAAAAACAAAATATCTTTTCATCAACCAAAGGAGATTTGGAGATAATAATTGTTCCATCTTTTAACAAATATTTTTATGCAACGCACAAGCGTTATCACAAAAAATCAATCTCGCCAATACTTGAGAGAATCAAGCAAGACAATTCTGCCAAGGTTGTGACACTAGACGGTTCCATAATTGGAGACGAGTCGATACTACAAAATATAATCTAGTCTACTTTTTCATACGGCTCGAGTGGCTTTTTCGTAGTGTCATTGTGCTGTAACCACTCTAGTGTCTTTGCAAAGGAATCAGCAAGCTCTGTTGTGATCAATACTGGAATTCCAAGCTCTACTGCCTTTCTTCTTATTTGGTATTCGTCATACAGCATGCCAACATATTTTTCAAGTGTAGACGTACTGGGCACGTTTATGATAAAGTCAATTTTTTTCTCATATAGCAAATCAGCAATGTTTGGTTTTCTCTGCGGCTCACTAATCTTATAGACAACTTCGACATCGCCTATTCTTTTGTCTGACAAAAACTCTGCAGTGTGCTCTGTTGCAAGTAGCTTGTATCCAAGACTTTTGAGTAGTAACGCAGTCTGGAGCAGTTTTTCCTTGTTCTCTGATCCTCCTGCACTGATTAGAACCGAGCCTTGTTTTGGCAGCGAATACCCAACAGATGTCAAACCCTTGGCAAGTGCATCATAGAAACTGTCTCCAAAACAAGCCGCCTCTCCAGTTGACTGCATCTCTACTCCTAGTATGACGTCTGCTCCATCAAGCTGCATAAAGGAAAACTGGGGGACCTTTATTCCATAATGGTGTATCTTGCGCCACCTGTCTTTTGGTACAGTTGGCAGGGGTTTTCCAAGCACTGCACGTGCTGCCAGGTTGATAAGATTCATCTTGACAAACTTTGAGACAAATGGCATCGAGCGAGAGGCCCTAATGTTTAGCTCAATTACATAGACCTGGTCTTGGTTTATCAAAAACTGCAAGTTAAACGGGCCCTTGATTTTAAATGCAATTCCAACTTTTTTTGTATAATCAAGTATTGTATCAATTACCTTGTTGCTCAAAGTCCATGGTGGAATGCACATCATGGAATCACCCGAGTGGACTCCAGCGCCTTCAATGTGTTCAATGACTGCACCAATTACAATATTTTTTCCATCACCCACACCATCAACTTCAGCTTCAAGCGAGTTTAGCATGAATTTAGTAATTACAACAGGATAATCAGGTGAGACGTTTGTTGCTTCAGCAAGATATTTTTTTAGTTGTGTTTCAGACCAGACAACTTTCATTGCAGCCCCACTTAATACATAAGATGGCCTTACAAGAACTGGATAGCCAACCTTGGTTGCAAACTTTTTGGCATCAGCAAGACTAGAAAATGCCTGCCACGGAGGTTGCCTGATATTCAAATCGTCTAGTACCTTGCTAAATGTAGAGCGGTTCTCTGCCCGGTCAATGTCTTCAAATGATGTTCCGATAATTTTGATTCCATTTTTGGCAAGCTTGGGAGTAAGGTTGTTTGCAGTCTGTCCACCCACTGCTGTAACAATACCGTCTGGTTTTTCAAAATCTGCAATGTCTAGTACTCGCTCTAGTGTGAGCTCTTCAAAATACAGCCTGTCACAGATATCATAATCAGTGGACACTGTCTCTGGGTTGCAATTAATCACAGACACTTCCTTTACTCCATTTTCTTTCAGGCCCCACACCATGTTGACAGTTCCCCAGTCAAACTCGACACTGCTTCCAATTCTATATGGACCTGCACCAAGCACTGTAACTTTTTGCGCATCAGATGTTACCTCAAAGTCGTTTGCTTTGCCACCATAGGTAAGATACAGATAGTTTGTCTTGGCAGGCCATTCTGCTGCCAAGGTGTCAATTCGCTTTACCACAGGCGTGATTTTTGCCTCTTTTCTTATCTTTCTAATCTCTAGATCGTCTTTTCCAACGAGTCGTCCAATCTGCTTGTCAGAGAACCCAAGTTGCTTTGCCTCGAGCAACAACTTGTCATCAAGTGGATTTGATTCCTTGAGCCTTTTTTCTATCTTTACAATGTTTTCAATTTTTTCAATAAACCACGGGTCAATTACAGATAATTTGTAGATCTGCTCAATTGACATTCCCTGCCGTAGCGCTTCTGCCACATAGTACAGTACATGGTCATCAGACTGTTGTAATTTGTTTTCAATTTCTTCAATGTCATATTTTTTATCAGAATTACGGTTTGCAACCAGTCCATCATTTCCAATCTCAAGCATTCGTATTGCTTTTTGCAGTGATTCTTCAAAGCATCTACCAACACCCATCACTTCGCCAACTGACTTCATTGTAGGACCCAAGTTACGGTTTGCAAGCTCAAACTTGCTAAAGTCCCACCGCGGATGCTTGCATACAATGTAATCAAGGGATGGCTCAAAACACGCAGTCGTAGTTTTTGTGATTCGGTTTACAAGCTCTGGCAGTGTATAGCCCATGACAATTTTTGCAGCCATGTATGCAATAGGATATCCAGTTGCCTTGCTTGCTAGAGCAGACGAGCGAGAGAGTCTTGGGTTCATTTCGATTGCAACATACTTGTCAGAGTATGGGTCTAGTGCAAATTGCACATTACACTCGCCAACAATTCCAACATGTTTTGCAGCACGCAGTGATGCCGAGCGCAACATCTGGTATTCAAAATTGTCTAGTGTCTGCGATGGTGCAACTACGATATTATCCCCAGTGTGCACCCGCATGGACAAGACATTTTCCATGTTGCAAATGATTACATTGTTCCCAGTGTAATCTGCCATGACTTCGTATTCAATTTGTTTCCAGTGTCCAATGTATTCTTCAATTAGTACCTGTCCGACAAGGCTTGCATTAAGACCCCTTGTCACAATTTCATGGAGTTCAATTTCGTTATGTGCAACTCCTCCACCTTTTCCTCCAAGTGTATATGCGACACGAATGATTACAGGATAGCCAATGTCTTTTGCAACTTTTTTTGCCTCTTCAAAGTTATAGACAGTCCTGCTTTTGAGTACCGGAACGTTGCATGCAATCATGGAATCCTTGAAGAGTTGCCTGTCTTCAGTTGCCTGTATCCCCGTGACCTGAGTTCCTAGTACCTTTACACCATACTTTTTGAGAACGTCAAGCTCGGCAAGTTTTACTCCACAGTTGAGCGCAGTTTGGCCTCCAAAGCCAAGCATTAGACCATCTGGTCGCTCTGCTTCTATGATAGATTCTACATATGTCGGATTTACCGGAATGGAATAGACCTTGTCTGCAAATCTTGTATCAGTCTGTATTGTTGCAATGTTTGGATTTACAAGGACACTCTTGATTCCTTCTTCCTGGATGGCTTTGAGGCATTGGCTACCGGAGTAGTCGAATTGACGGTCATTTTGTGACTTTCGCCTGCTTCTCCGATTTTAATGGCCCCACTGCCAAGAACTAGAATCTTCTTTAACGACTCATCTTTTGGCATTGTCCTCCCCTATGAGTTTCTTGAGCTCTTCAAAAATAAACATGCAATCAAAAGGTCCAGGCGATGCCTCTGGATGAAATTGTACGGCAATTATTTTCTTTTGTTTGTGTTTTATTCCTTCTACGGTTTTATCGTCAGCGTTTGTAAACCATAATTTAAAATCAGTATTTTTGAGCGAGTCTGGGTCGATACAGTATCCATGGTTCTGGCTTGTCACATACACTTGGTCAGTGTCAAGATTAATGCAAGACTTGTTTTGTCCCCTATGACCATACTTTAGCTTGTACGTACTAGCACCACCTGCCAGTCCCAGTATCTGTGCACCAAGACAGATTCCAAGTGTTGGAATATTTTTTTCAATTGCCTGCTTTGCTGTTACCATTGTTTCTGCACATTTTATTGGGTCACCTGGTCCATTTGAAAATATTATTCCCTTTGGATTGTATGCCATGATTTTTTCAAGGGAATAGTTCCAAGGAACTTTGATTACCTTGTATCCAAGACTGCGCGCGTTTCGCAGTATGGAATTTTTTACTCCAGTATCAATTACTACAATTGATTGTGATTCCGAGCCAAATGTTTGTGGCTCTTTGATTGATACGGTATTCATAAATTCCTCGTCATTGTATTTTTTAGCAGATTCCAGTTTCTTTTTAATTTCAGACACATTAATTGGAGTATCAGATACAACTAGCGCTGCCATCATCACTCCACTTGTTCGAAGTTTTATTGTAAGCTCCCGTGTATCAATTCCTGAAATGCCAGGGATCTTTTCATTGTATAGCCATTCATCCAAAGTCATTGATAGATTCCAGTGGCTTGCGGTAAGGGATAGTTCGTGTACCACAAGGCCTCGTGCCTGGATTACTTCAGATTCAAGGTTTTTTCGTATGCCGTCAGGGTCTCTAGCAGCAGGGTCTGGAACGCCATAGTTCCCAACAAGAGGATAGGTAAGTGTGAGAATCTGGCCGCTGTAGGATGGGTCAGTTAGCGCCTCGACATATCCAGTCATGCCTGTGTTGAATACAGCTTCGCCAAACGCTACAGTAGAATATCCAAAACCCATCCCTTCAAAAACTGTCCCGTCTTCTAAAATCAACATGCCAAACTTGTTTGCATGTTTGGCTTTTTTTGTTGGAATCCTTGAAACCCTCTGCATGTGGATTTTAATAGAGATTTAAATTTTATGGCGATCTAAAGTTAAAAATCCTGCCAGAAAAATATGAAATTAAAATCTAGAGCGCCTTGAACTGTTCAGTCCATTTGTAGTATGCTCGTATCATTTCCATACTTACACTTGGTTTTCTTCTTGAAATTATTTCCTTAAAATCAGCAGTTGTCAGTACACGTGGTTGTGATTTTGGCTCACCTACTACCTCTTCTCCAAAGTGTGGCGAATGGAACAAGTCATTTACAACCATCAACTGGGCTGACTGGCAAATGTCTTTGACATCAGATGCACTGTATCCGTCTGCCAATTTTGCAAGCTCCATTGATTTTACCTTGTCATCCTTGTGTAATTGGGATGTATACAACTCGAAAAGATTCTCTCTTGCTTCAAGTGATGGCAAGGACACATAGACTCGTTTGGTAAATCTTCTAAGAAATGGCCAGTCAAGACTCCATGGTTTGTTTGTTGCACCAATGACATAGAGTTTCAAGTCTTTTCCTTTACCGTTTATTCCGTCCATTTCAGTTAGGAATTGGTTTTTGACACGAATCTCTCCACCAATCTCGCTGTTACGATTTCCTAAAAGTGAATCTACTTCGTCAATGAATAATATAACTGGCAATCCTTCTTTTTCTGCCAATCCTCTTGCCATCTGGAAAAGTTTTGAAACATTCTTCTCTGCTTCGCCTAGCCACTTGCTCATCATAGATGCTGCATCTACGTTGATGAAATATCCATCAATCTCATTTGCAGTAGCTGCTGCAATGACTGTCTTGCCACATCCCGGTGGACCATAAAGCAGAATTCCTCTTGGCCATCCAAGTGGAAACAGGTCTGGTCTTTTTGCAGGATATACAATTGATTCTCGCAAAGCATTTTTAGCATCATCAAGGCCGATAACTTCTTCCCATGTTACATTTGGTTTTTCTTTCATGATAAGCGAGTCTAGTTCATTTTTAGTTAGAGACTGTTTTTGTTCTTCAGGAGTTGCCTTGGGATCAACTGCTGGTTCTAGTTCCACGTTGTTCATCTGCAAAGCCTTGATGCGATTCTGGTATGCAGCAGTTCTCTCTTGGTATACACGATTTAGTTTATTTTCAGGATAAAGCTGGATTAGTTTTACAAGGGATTCAATTGCTCTCTGATAGTTTGAGATTGCCATTCCACGGGCACCTTGAGAATCAAGTTTTATTGCTTCTGCCGCAAATTTGCTTGCACTATTTTCTAATTCTTGAGGGGCCAAACTCATAATATCATCAACTATATCTCGACTACAGTTCTTTCAAGGTAATCACCGGTGTTAACTCGTCTAGAAGAATTTGTTAAATTAATTGCACCAACACTTTGCTTCTGAGTAGGAGTCTCTGGATAAACCACTTTAACAGGTGCAACTACTGGTGAAAGTGTATCTAAAAGTGCGGGAATTTTAAAATCATCAATCCTGGTCTGGCACCCTTTTTGGAATACTAGATTGCCAGTCACGTCATCGTGCAGTGCCTGGATTTGTGACAGGGCAAACTCGGCAGACGTGACTAGATCCTCTAGCTCGTCTTTCATCCCGTTTACAGAATTTGCGGCATGTAGTACGATTCCGACAAACTCTTGCAAAAACGCCTTGATCTCCTTTTTATCTTGATATTTTGTGAGCAAATATTCTGCAGCATGCATGACTTGACGAATGTCTTTTAGTTCCTCAACAGAGAGTGTCTCTATGAAAACATCTGTTCCATCCTTGTCTTTTTGAGATATCTTGAGTTCAACTTTGGAAGAGAGTGTTCTGATTTTATCCAAGTGTATGTTCAAGTCAGATTGACTATCACTCTTTGTGAAATTAATCATCTTTCTAGCCTTACCAGAAATCTAGATTAGGGAACTGCTTGCATATTTTAGAGTCGGCGATTAATTTAGCTTCATCTAAAAGCCTGGTTGAGACCTCGTTTGCTTTGGCAAAGTCAAGTGTTGTACTTCCCAGGTGCGCTGCATCAATTATTATACCACCAAGCAGCAAAGACAATTCTCCTAGCTGAAAGTCTAGTGTTGGCATTAGTGCCAACAGTTTAGAGCGAATTGTTCTGACAACTGATATGGTGGGAGACAAGACAGTTGGTACGTTTCCTAGTCCCACTATACAGTCAAGGCTTCGTCTTATCTGTCTGAGTGATTCTACTGTATATGATAATTCTCGCTCGTACTTGACTTGTTTTTCAAGTGTTTCAAGTGTTGTGCAATCTGTATCTAGTCGCTTGTACAGGTCTAGATTATTTTTATTTACATCGTGTCGATGCTGTGTCAAGACATCAAGTAGTCCGTCTACAATTTCTGTTGCATAGTCAATTCGCGGCTTTATCGTGCTAGCACGTACAAGTTGGCTCTTACTTTCATGTTCAATAACCCATTTTGATTGATTTATCATCCCAGCATAAAAGCCTGATTTTGTACTTATACGGGTCTTGTTACATCATGTGGTGTCACCATGGTAACACAGCCAGCAGATACAGCTTAGTATTTTTTCGAATCTTTGTTCAATGAATTTAGCTATTCAGCTTACCTTCCAACTTGATAATTCCAATCAATGGTCAAAGGTCAAGATCTAGCTGTAAGCCTTGAAGAGTTTGGGTTGAGCAAATACGAAGCCCAGGCCTATGTCACACTGATTACCAAGGGGACGATATCTGCAGGGGAGCTTGCATACTATTCCAATCTACCAAGAACCAAAGTGTATCCAACGTTATTAAAACTTGAACGAAAGAAAATTGCAATAATATCAAAAAGCAAACCAATCATGTGTACAGCCATTGCACCAGAAGACGCTTTTGATGAAATAATCCAAGAGCAGATTAATCGCGTAAATGCAATGAATAGCCTAATTACAAAATTAAAACAACTAAGTGAAGATAGCAAAAAAGCCAGAGGCTCTGAAGAGCAACGATATTTCCATTTGACTGCAAATTATGTATTCAAGCAGTTACAAACAATGGTAGAGGGCTCCAAGACATCAATACATGTTGTAATTGATTCATGGGGACTCAACTTGTTATCCCAGTGCAAAGAAGTTTTGCTTCACGCATTACGCAAAGACATTGACATCAAGATGGTCATCCCCACAGGCCTTGTAGGTTCTGAAACTTTCCACGGATTGCCAGCTGGAATCAAAATAAAAACATCTGACATTGCACAAAATATTTTCATTTTTGACGATTCTGAGATTCTTATGATAAACGGCAACAATGGAAAAGGTGCAATATTTCACTCAAATGATGTCCTTGGAACCAATCAAGTCAAGTCGTTTGATCAGATATGGAAGAATGGAATCAAAATAAGCAATCTTGGCGACATGACAAAAAGCGATGCCCAAGAGACACTCAAGGCAATCCAGTTGATAACACAAAACGGATTGGGCTATGTCTTAAATTCGATGATTAACTCAAAGAACAAGGCAGTTGACATTTTGAATTTCTTGAATAAAAACGGAATTGATCTTGAATCAAAGACACTTGATGAAATCATATCCCTTGTAGATTCTACACTTGACATAACATGCTCTGGCCATTTACGCTATGAACCAAATGCAAATCACTTTGTAATCGAGTCCAAGCTAAACAGCGGTCACTCTATCCCGTGGGCATTATTGCTTGAAGGATATCTAAACAAAAAAGGAATCAAGACCAAGATGATTTACAATGACCACGTGCACAGTGGTGAACGAATTCACATCAAGGTAGATTCTAAAATCAGCGTCAATTCGTAGAAAGTTCAAGCAGATTATAGATCTTTTATTTTCTGACGCTTGTACCTTTATAATATGATATAATCCACTCCACCCTTGAATGTCGTTATCAACTGATTTTAATCCAAAAAAGATAGAAGAAGATGTCAAGACTAGTTTAGCAGGACTAGATTTAGAAAAATTAATTTTCGAATCAGAAAACAAGACCAAAAAAACTGCATTCATTGAAGGGCCACCCACCATGAATGGAACCCCACATGCGGGACACCTCCGTGGAAGGATAATGAAGGATTTGTGGTACAGATACATGACTCTGCGAGGTTACAAGGTAATCTTTAACGCAGGATGGGATACGCAAGGGCTTCCAGTTGAATTACAAGCAGAAAAAGAGCTTGGAATTTCAGGAGGCAAGTCTCAGGTTATCGAATCAGTAGGAATTGAAAACATTGTTGCAGAATGCAAAAAAATTGTTTACAGATTTAATGAAAAATGGGTTGCACTAGACAAGGTTCTTGGCATGTCATTTAACCAGCAAAAGGCATACTGGACATACAAGGACGAGTACAT
>JAJPEA010000116.1 GCA_023252335.1 Nitrosotalea sp. | reverse complement strand
AGGTGGACCGAGGGGGATTTGAACCCCCGACTTCCGCGTTGCGAACGCGGCATCACTACCACTAGACTACCGGCCCTTTTGTTATCAAGAATATCATCTGCTTTTATTCATTTACTCAAAGAATAATACTAGGTTTTCAAGCAAAATTGCTGATGACTGTAGATGCTGTAATTACAGGGTCACATGTTATTTTCCAAAATGTAATGGTGGACAAGAACATTGTAATAGATGAAGGCAAAGTTGTAGGTCTTACAAATGATATTCCACAATGTGATCTCAAAATTAAAGCAGATGGCCTGGTCTCACTTCCAGGCATCATTGATCCTCACATACACTATGGCGTATATTCTCCAATCAATGATGCTGCTGTAACAGAGTCCAAAGTGGCTGCAATAGGTGGAGTAACCACAATGATGCGAATGCTCAGACTGAGTGGCTCGTACAGGAACAATCTTGAACCACAACTTGAAGCAAGTGCAAAAACTCACTACGTCGATTATTCGATTCATGCCTCTATACTTCACAGGAACCAAATCAATGAAATGGAATTTTGCAAAAGCAAAGGGATAACGTCATTTAAGATATACATGAATCTTGGCGAAGAGGTAGGCCATGTCTACATGGACATGCAGCCAGGAGAAAAATCCCTGCGAGAAGAGAGGGTAGAGATGACAACTGACATGATTGAAAATATAGTTAAAAATGCAGCAGCTCTGAATTGTCCAGTTCTTGTCCATGCAGAAGATTACCAGATGTGCTCATGTGGAATAAAGACTGCAAAAGAGAAAAACATGGATGGACTTGCAGCCTGGTCACAGAGCAGGCCCACAGAATCTGAAGTCAAGTCAATTGTAACAATATCCCAGATTGCAAGAAAGTATGGTTGCAGTCTATATTTTGTGCATATTGGCTCCAAGGCTGCAATTGACGCAATATCACAAGAAAAGAAAAACGGAACCAAGATCCACGTTGAGACCTGCCCGCACTATCTGACATTGTCGTATGAATCGCAAAAAGGATATCTTGCCAAAGTCATGCCACCAATACGCTCGTCCAAAGATGTCGAGTCTGTATGGCATGAGATACAAAGTGGCAGAATGGATACTATTGGAACAGATCACGTTGCAAACAGATTGAACCTAAAGCTTGGTGGAGAAAATGTGTGGGGAGCACTGGCAGGATTTCCAGGAATGGGTACAATGCTTCCCATATTGCTAAGTGAAGGAGTTAACAAGGGAAAGATAAACTTGCAGCAATTGTCAAACATGACTAGCCTTAATACGGCAAAAATATTTGGAATGTATCCGCAAAAAGGAACAATTCAGAAAGGCTCTGATGCAGATATAGTACTAGTTGATTTAAAAAAGGAAGATAAAGTGTCTGCACAAACCATCGATGGTTTTTCTGATTATACAGTCTATGAAGGCTGGAATCTCAAAGGGTGGCCTGTTAAAACAATTGTTCGAGGAACTGTCATTGCAGAAGATTTTAAAATTGTTGCAAAACCTGGTTATGGCAAGTTTGTCTCACGACAAGCTTTGACCTGAATACAAAAATTTTTGTTAAATTGTTATAAAACCGGATTTTACTGCTGACAAGGCGATATTCAAACCAAACAAAACAAATGTGACACCATAGAGTGACATCATGGCGCCTTTCAATACTTTCTCAGATACTCTCTTTTCAATTATGGTGTGAACAAACTTGCCCCCATCCAATATTGGTAATGGTAGCATGTTGAATATTCCTATGAAAAATGATAGCATCCAGAGCCACAGTAAGAACATGAAGACTTCGGGACTCCAGTGAATGTAATATGGAACCACCGGTTCATATGATGGCAGTGCTGCTCTTAAAATTCCAAGCATTCCTTTTTGCGGATCATCCTTGGAAGGAGTTATGACAACTGGAATCTGCATGGGTTTTCCGTCTCTAATTATTGAGACCGTGGCAGTGTCTCCTGGCTTTAATTTTATCTTGGCAAAGTCCTGCGGCAGTAAAACAGGATTTCCATCTATTGCATTTATGATATCATCTTTTTGTAATCCAGCTTTTTCAGCACCAGATCCTTCAGTGACAGAAACTATGGGAACTCCAAGTGGTTGATGGTAAAACACTCCCTTGATTGGGTCTGGCATGATTAGGGCAAATGATGGATTGAATATCAACAGTCCTGCAATTATAAATGAAAACAAGATGTTTGATGTGGCACCTGCTCCAATTACTCGAAGACGTGAGATTTTTTTTGCCTTGACAAATTCTTCCTCGTCTGGCTCGACAAATCCTGCAAATAGTGCAATAAAGACTGCAAATCCTCCAGTCTTGATTTTTATCTTTTCTAGTGTGGCAACAATTCCATGTGCGCCTTCATGTATGACTAGAACAATTGGCACAGAAAGCAAAAAGTATGCAATGTTTGCACTAGACTGGATTGTAACTCCTGGTATGAGTACGGTCATTTCAGAAAATGACTCTGGTTTTACAAAAAAGTTTGACAGGTTTGATGCAAGATACCAAAATGCCACCCCCATCATAACAAAACCCAACACTACACTTGTATTGGAAAAAATTCTAGTTGCCCTCTGGGTTTTACCTAGAATTCTTGATAGTATCATCTGAACATTCTGGTTCTTGTATGTCAAACTGTATGGTTTTACCTCAAATCCATGCTTGTCAAGTTTTAAGACTTTTGCAATTGCAAATACTATGACCCATGCAATCAAAACATAGATGATGGAATTGTGCGTTAAAAATGAAAAGTCCAAATTAATTGATACTCTTTTTAGTCAGGGCAAATTTATCAGTTGCTATGGGAATTGTCATAGTTTCAACATATCCTGACAAAAAATCAATTTCCAAAGTGGCACGCATTGTAGTGGAACAAAAACTGGCAGCCTGTGTCAATTATGCCAAAATAAATTCTATCTATTCTTGGAAAGGAAAGATTGAAGATGCAGAAGAATTTCTAGCACTTTTTAAAACTACGACAAGATCAAAACAAAAACTCAAAGAAGAGATAGCAAGATCTCATCCATATACCGTGCCAGAAATTGTAGAGATAAAGATGGATGGTGTCAGTGTACCGTACATGAAGTGGCTTGCCGAGTCAACTTTGGGGGGCAAACCTAAGAAGAGAAATGACTCCTCCAAGAGACGAAACTCGTAGTCCTGCGTCCGTAGTAGAATCTACTGCGTACACTTCAACTCCTTTTGACTCGACCTGATTGAGAAACTCTATTATCTTGTCCTCGTCTTGTTTTTCAAATATCCTGTCTGAAAATACCAATGACTCTACTGCACCTATCTCATTTGCCTTTGCAGTCTCCTCAAAACCCATGGTAAACTTGTTGCTTTTCTTGTTTGCCCTTGCCATGGTCTCATCTAGTATGGAAGAGACTTTGGCAATCTTGCTTGTGTCAAGTGTCTGCTTCATTATATCTGATTTTATAAAAGTGTAAATCCCGTCCTCGCCTGAAGAATCTATTCCATCTACTGATTGTATCTTGTGGCCCTTGATTGACGGAACCTCTGCAAGAAAATTTGCCAATCTCTTCTTTGTTTCTCCTGGTCCAAATATCACTATATTGTCTCCATCTCTTATCAATGCCGAGATTGCACCTTGGACATCTTTGAAAAAATCTTGTATGTTAAATTTGGTCTTGTATCTTTTTCCACTTGCACCTGAGTACATGTTTGGCAAAAGTTTGAGATGTGTACCACTTAGTCTTCCTAAACCACAGTCTGTTGTATCAATTGCAACAAGAAGAAATGCACCATGATCCTTTTTTTCAAAGATCAATTTTCTCTCAATGTCGCTCCAATTTTTTTTAATTAAAGTGACAGCATCACCAATTTTTAGTGTCAGGGAATGATGCGATCCCTTGCTTACTGATTGATTGTCTGACTCTGATATCGTACCCTGGACTCGCAATCTATCCACTACCTCATCAATAGAAACTTTCTCAACATCTAGTGCTATGCGAATCTTTATCCTTTCAGCCTTGTCAGGTCTTGCAAAGTCTTTTTCCTGTTTGACTGCCCTTGAGGTGTCTCCAACTATCCTATCACCTTTACTTATGACACGTCGTAGTGTAAAGAGATCATCTGATTCTTCTGGTATTAGTGCTACTGCATTGTCATCTATTTTTTTGATAATCAATCTAATACCTTTGTTAGACCATAATAAAAAGAGAAAAGTAGTCTAATTTGTCAACTCGTCAGTATTGGTTTCTTTCTTTTCTTCTGCTTTTCTTCTCAAATAGTTCTGGACCCATTCTGGTGTCAAGACTCCAGATTCAGTCAAGTTAACAAGTGTATTAGTTGATGCTTCACCCATTACCTTGCCCGTGTTTCTTCTTACCTGTCTCCATTTTAGGTTCGTATTGCCACTTTTTGACGAGTATATTATGCCAAGTACTTCTTTTGCATTAACAAAAGTCATGTCCCTAATCTTTTTCAAGGTGACCTTGTCTGCAGCTTCCACGTAAATTGGACCAGGCGTTGTCTCACGTTCCGGGAATACCTCATAATCCTCCAAGTAACTTTCCGGAATAAATGAGTTACAAGTACTTAGGATTACAAATTTCCTAAAACTTTCAAGGGAACACGCCGCATCTATTGCTACCATTT
>JAJPEA010000015.1 GCA_023252335.1 Nitrosotalea sp. | reverse complement strand
GGTTTTGCATTTGCATCTGCGCTAGTCTATGCAATTCATCTTGATTATTCATTTATCTTGGGAGGAGTCTTGTTGCTTGTTTCCGGGTTCTTTGATATCGTTGATGGCCAAGTTGCCAGAATTACTGGCAAGACATCAAAAAAAGGTGCATTTCTTGATTCTGTCTTTGATAAAATTGCCGAAGTTGCAATATTTGCAGGAATTTTAATTGGCGGATATCAACAAGGGTATATTGTACTGCTAGCAATAGGTCTCTCTTTGCTTGTCAGCTACACTCGGGCAAGAGCCGAATCTCTTGGAGTGCAACTTCAAGGTATTGGCATAGGTGAGCGTGCAGAAAGATTACTTGTGATTGCAATAATTGGAATGATTGGTTTTCTAAATTATGCTGTAGTAATTGTTGCAATAATTGCAGGAATTACATTTGTCCAGAGAATTATAACAACAGCGCATGCGATAAAAGATTAAACTATCGTAGTCTGCCGGTTTGACGTCTTGAATCAGCTGATCTGATTTTTAGAATTCCAAAGTGGATTGCACATGAAATACAGTACCACTTGAGTACGGTTGGTGCTGCAATGTATGCACCTTGTGCCCTTAATTCTTTTGCCAAAGTGTGCTCTACAAGATTCAATCTTGATGTTACTTTCTTTGCCTTGTCTCGTGGAACGGTAGCACCACAGTTTGTACACTGGATACGATCTGAGGAACCCTTTCCTCCCTTCTTTCTTCCACGACTAGCACGTTTTAGTGGCATGTTTTACCTGTATAGAGCCTCTTTATAACGATATTTGACAGACTGGATTTGTCACATTTTTGCTTCAACTGGACAAATTTTTGCCTTTTACCCTGTATTTGAAAAATTTGGACGCTCTGATGTTTTTGAGATTTTTTGTTTTTACTTGTTAAAATTTAAATTTCGAATAATTTTAAAGCAAAATATGCGTGGCTTATGCAACGTATGTCTAAGCTCAAACGTAGAGATTGTCATAGTCCAGGGTCGTGCGATCTGTCAATCCTGTCTGGCAAGTCAGAAAAAGGACTAAATGGAAAGGTATAGCCATCAAATCAAATGAAGGTCGCAATATTTTCACATTGTACTATGGATGAGATATCTCAAAATGGTACAGTGGTTGAGACTGCTGGAGGTCCTGCATGCTATTGTGGACTGACTGCAAAAAACATGAAGTTTGAAATTGACATTCACACCAAAGTGGGTACTGATTTTACATTCAAATCAAATCTTGAAAAAAAAGGGATTTTTCTTTCACAAAATTCCATCTCTGAAACACCTACCACTCGATTCTTGTTGAACGTATTTGGAACAGAACGTGAACTCTACCTTAAAGCAAAATGTGACCCAATAGAATCAATAAAGTCTGATGCAGATGGCGCAATTGTAAGCCCTGTCTTTGATGAAGTATCAGAAGATACATTGGATAGCATCAAAGAAAACTTTGACTTTACATTGCTTGATCCTCAAGGATATCTGCGCCGAGTAGCAAGTGACAATAAAATCTTTTTTGAAAAAACTATACTTGACTTGAACCACATCACTGCAATCAAGGCGGACCCTGATGAAGCGTTTTATCTTACGGGCTTGAGAGAAAAAGAAGCAATGCTTGCATTGCAAAAAAAAGGTGTCAAGCATGTACTGTATACAAACAAGCAAAACATCACAATGCTTGTAAAAGACAGGATGTATCACTTGAAAATTCCAAACATGACAATAGGGGATACTACAGGTGTTGGGGACATCTTTTGTGCATCTTTTACTTGCTCTTATCTCAAAGAAAATGATCCTATCTGGGCAATCTGTTTTGCAGTGGGTGCAGCTCAGGCAGCCCTTGAGGCCCGCACTACGGGTCTTGACAAGGTTCCTGCAGGCGGAGATACTGAACGAAATGCGGCATATCTTTACAACCTGATGCAGTTCTCAAGTGTCTAAACTTTTATTGTGTAAGAGGTGAATCAAATCTGTGAAGGTCGCAATCTATAGTCAGGACCAAGAACAGACTGTAAAATCCATAAAACTCTCACTTGAGAGCCATGGCATCGAGTCTGTAAATGTTGGAAAAAAACCTCTTTGCAAAGACATTGACTATGTCATAGTAACAGGTGGAGACCGTGGAGTGCGAAAATATTTTCATCATGTCACAGATTCTACAATCCCAGTTCTTGGAATAAATGAATACGAATCTAGCGGGTTTCTAGCCCAGACTGATCTGAAACAATTTCCAACATATCTTAACAGATTAAAAAAAGGTGATTTTTCAATCGAGGCCTTGCCACGAGTTGGTGTAAAAATAGATGGAAAACAAATCTATCCTGCACTAAATGATGTTGCAATATTTTCATCAAAGAGTGCTACATTGGTAGAGTATGTGATGCGTGTAAACGGAGAAGAATTATGGCATGACAGCAGTGATGGTCTTATCATATCAACTCCAATTGGCTCTTCTGCATATTCCATGTCTGCAGGCGGTCCTGCAATATATCAAAACTCAAAGGTCTTCTGCGTTGTATCTGTTAACTCACTTGATAACACAAGACGTCCGCTTATTGTTCCCGAGGATGCTTTCATTGAGGTTGATGGTATCTCCTCCAGTCTTAGATGTGAAGTTGTAATTGATGGAAAGGACAGATTCAAAGTTGACAAGACAGTAATCTGTACAAAATTCCCATTGCCTGCAAGTGTAATCCGTATGAAAAAAGATTCTGCTACAGTTTCGGCTCTGGCTAAAAAAGTAAAACTTGCAGATGAGCTCTTGAACATGCCACCAAGCTCCAAGCTATTGCTCAAAACTCTAGAGTATGAGGGTTCGCTTACTCAAAAAGAACTGGCAGAAAAGACACTGCTTCCAGACCGAACTGTTAGACTGGCACTAAGCCATTTACTTGAAAAGGGATACGTCAAAAGACGAGTCTCACTTCGTGACACTAGACAGAGAATATACGAAATTCCAAAATGATATCTTAGGTAGAAGATGCCCTTATGAACGCCTCAAAGGACTCTTCGGGGTATCCAGGTCTGCTGCTAAACTCTGGGTGGTATTGTACTCCGAGATAGAATTTGTGATTTGGAATCTCTAATACTTCCATGCGTTTTTTGTTATCGCTGTATCCTGAGAATTTCATGCCCTTTGATGAGAACATTTCCAAATATTTCTGGTTGAACTCAAACCTGTGTCTGTGTCTTTTGTGGATTTTTGTGGATTTGTAAAGTTTGAATGCCATGGTGTTTTCTTCAACGGTAATCTCATGTGATCCAAGACGCAGCGAGCCTCCAAGGTTCTCAACTGATTTTTGCTCTGGTAAAAGATCTATTACTGGATTGTCTGTATTTGGAACAATCTCAGTCGAGTTGGCACTTGACAATCCGCAAACATGTCTTCCAAATGCTACTGCTGCAAGCTGGAAACCAAAACAGATTCCAAGGTATGGAATATTTTTCTCTCTTGCATAGTTTGCAGTACTGATTATGCCTTCAGAGCCTCTGTTTCCAAATCCCCCTGGAACAATTATTCCATTGTATGCCCCAAGTCTGCTCAAATCTCCGTTTAATTCTTCAGAATCAATCCAGTCAATTATCACATCTTTTCCAATCTTAGCTCCTGCATGTTTTAGTGCATGATTTACACTAACATAGCTGTCTGCAAGTTTTACATATTTTCCAATCATTGCAATTCGTACTGGTTCTTTTACATTCTGAAATGAATTTATGATTGCATTCCACTTGTCCCAGTTTACCGAAGTGTTTACAAGACCAACTTTGCCAAATTTTTTGAATATTACATCAATTATTCCCTGGTCATACAACATTTGGGGAACCAAAAGAATCGACTCTGCATCATGGCATGAAAATACGTCTCGTTCTGTGACGTTTGAAAATAATGAAATCTTTTTTCTTGCAGATTTCTCAAGTGGTCTTGTACATCTTACTGCAAGCAAGTCTGGCTGGATACCGATTCTTCGTAGTTCTTGGACACTGTGTTGAGTTGGTTTTGTCTTTTGTTCTCCTACTACTTCAAGAGATGGGGCAAGTGTAACATGAACAAAAATTACATTTTCTGGCCCTTCTTCTAGTCTCATCTGTCTTAGGGCTTCAAGAAATGGAAGACTCTCAATGTCTCCAACTGTTCCTCCACACTCTATTACAAGCATGTCAAGATTCTCGCTTTTTACTAGATTTCTTATTCTCTCTTTTATTGCATCTGTAACATGTGGGATTATCTGGACACAAGCCCCAAGATACTCTCCCCTTCTTTCAGCATCTATCACACTGGAATAGATTTGAGCTGTAGTAATGTTGTGGGTCTTTAACATGTTTTGATTAAGAAATCTCTCATAGTTTCCAATATCCATGTCGCACTCTCCTCCGTCTTCAGTAACATAGACTTCACCGTGTGCAATGGGATTCATTGTACCTGCATCATAGTTCAGATAGGGATCAAATTTTACGCAAGAGACCTTTTGATTAGAAAGCTGGAGTAACTTTGCAATAGATGATGAAACAACGCCTTTGCCAAGGCCAGACATGACTCCTCCTGTCACAAAAATGTATTTCGTAGATTCTGTCTGCATATCCATGATGGATTTGAGATCCTTTTATTTCTTATTCTGTGATTGTGGCTTTTTTTAGACTGGATGTAAACTGTCCAATCTTGTCTTCGATCTTTTTTGCAACGGTATTTTCCATCAGCCTCAAAAATGCACTTCCTACAATTATTGCATCTGCCCCTGATTTTATTATGAATCTTGCCTGTTCCGGGTTGCTTACTCCAAATCCTACACCTAGTGGAATTTTCCCACCAAGTATCTTTTTGGTATTTTTAATTGCAGTTGTGGTATAGTTTTGAAATTGTTGCTGTCCTCCGGTTGTTCCAAATACTGATACTAGATACAGAAACCCTGATGATGAATCTGCAATTTTTTTAATTCTATCTGGTGCAGTGTTTGGTGATATCAAAAATATTACATCCATCTTGTTTTTCTTGGCTGCTTGCAAAAACTCTTTTGACTCGTTAATTGACATGTCAGGCAGTATCAGTCCGTCAATTCCTGCACTTTTTACGGTAGCTATGAACTTGTCATATCCATGCTTGTACAAGATGTTTGTATATGTCATCAAAACTAGTGGCAGGTCTGTCTCTTTGCGGATTTTTTTTACCAGTCCTAGAAACTTGTCAAGATTCATGCCTTTTTGTAATGCCTGAAATCCAGCGTTTTGGATTACAGGCCCATCTGCCAAGGGGTCTGAAAATGGCATCCCAAGTTCAATGATGTCAGCACCGCCTTTTACCAGTCCTTTGACTGCTGAAAGCGTATCTTTCTCACTTGGAAATCCTGCCATGATGTATGTCACCAAGGCTTTTTGGTTCTTTGACTGCAAATCTTGGAACTTAGTTTTTATTCTTGACATTTTTACTCAAATATCTCCCAACTTCTTCAACATCCTTGTCTCCCCTGCCTGATAATGTTACAACAATACTTTCACTCTTTGGCATGTTTCTTGCAATTTTTATTGCATATGCAATTGCATGAGCCGATTCTAATGCTGGTATGATTCCCTCATGTTTTGAAAGCAAGAGAAATGCATCTATTGCCTCCTTGTCATTTACTGCATCATACTTGACTCTCTTTGCATCTTTTAGATACGAGTGCTCAGGACCAACTCCTGGATAGTCTAGTCCTGCAGATACACTATGTGTTTCACTAATTTGTCCTTCATCGTCTTGTAAAAGATATGTTAGCATGCCGTGGAGAATTCCTTTTGATCCTCCAACTAGGGTTGCAGAGTGGTGACCGCTTTTAATTCCCTCACCGCCAGCTTCTACTCCAAACATTTTGGTATCTTCATCAATTAACGGATAAAATGTTCCAATGGCATTAGACCCTCCTCCAACACATGCTACAACAGAATCAGGAGATTTCTTTTCAAGTTTTTTCATCTGGACTAGAATCTCATCTCCTATGACTGACTGGAAATCTCTTACCATCACTGGGTATGGGTGTGGGCCTACTGCAGACCCTAAAAGATAGTATGTTGATTTTACATTTGTAATCCAATCTCGTATGGCCTCATTGATTGCATCCTTTAGGGTCTGTGTCCCTTCTTTTACTGGATGAACTTTGGTGCCAAGCAAATTCATTCTAAATACATTTAGCTTTTGTCTTTCCGTGTCCTTGTAACCCATGTATACCTCACCATTCATTCCAAGTACAGAGCATGCCATGGCAGTTGCAACTCCGTGTTGTCCTGCGCCTGTCTCTGCAATGATTCTCTTTTTCTTCATTCTCTTTGCAAGAAGGCCCTGGCCCAATGTGTTGTTAATCTTGTGAGCTCCTCCGTGCAACAAGTCCTCTCTTTTGAGGTAGATTTTTGCACCGCCTGCAAATTTTGTCAAATTCTTGGCCAGATACAGCGGAGTGGGTCTGCCAGCATACTGGGTCAGGTAATATTGTAATTCTTTTTTAAATTCTGGATCATCCTTGTATTTCAGATATGCCTGCTCTAGTTCCTCTACTGCAGGAACCAGGGTTTCAGGAATGTAACTTCCACCAAACTCTCCAAATTTGCCATTCTTGGGATATTTGAGTTTCATATTGCTGACACCAACTCTGACACTAGTCCCTTGATATCTCTACTCTTCATTATGCTACTGCCAACCAAGAAAGCGTCTGCACCACACTTGTCCAAAAACTTGATGTCTTTTGGAGACTCGACCCCGCTTTCTGATATTATGATTCGCTTTTCATCTCTGTTTTTTAGTATGGATTTGGTAGTATCAAGGTCAATCTCTAGAGTGTCTAGGTTGCGGTTGTTTATGCCAAGTATGTCTGCTTTTGTCTTTGTAGAATTTGTAAACTCTATTTTTGTGTGAGATTCAAGCAATACTAGCAGATGCTTTTTGTGTGCATATGATACAAACTCGTCAATATCTTTTGCAAATTTCTTGTCAAATATTGCTTGAATCAAAAGAATCACATCTGCACCTAGTTTTTCTGCTGCATCGATTTGTATCTTGTCCACTATAATGTCTTTCATCAGTAATGGTACCTTGATCTTTTTTCTAATCTCTGTAAAATAATCTGGTGAGCCATTAAACAAGTATGGTTGCGTCAGAACTGACAATCCCATTGCACCCCCCTCTACCATCTGATTTGCAATTATAACGGGATCTGATACATCTCGTATGTTGCCAAGTGATGGTGATGAAAATTTTACTTCGGTTATCAATGAAGCATGTTTGTTGTTTTTGATTTGACTGACTAGATCATGTTTTGATTTTGGTGTCTTGTAATCTATCTCGTACGTCCCATCTTGTATTGCCTGCTGTGAGTTCTTGGCAAGTTTTTCTAGCATGTCTTTCATTTTTTCTCAAAAGCCTCCAGCTTTGTTATATCTCCACAATGTTTTACAAAGTCTTTGAAGAGATTGTATGCATTGCCATTTTTAATTGATTGGAGTGAAATCTCTAATGCCTCGTCAAATTTCTCTGAAAACCTTCCAACAATCAATCCAGCTGCTGCATTGAGTGCAGTTATTTCTATCATTGATTTTTTGGCAGTTCCATCAAGAACTGTAACAAAAGCGCTTATCGCCTCATCTCTTGTCAAGATCTGAAGATCAGATATCTTGGCCTTGGTCAAACCAAGTTCTGCAGGGTCTAGTACAGAGCTTGTGACCTCACCCTTGTTTAGTTGATAAATGTAATTTTTAGACGTTGTAGACAATTCATCAAGCCCATCTTCAGAAATTACTGCCATCACACTTACAGCCCCTCTTGATTCTAAAAGAGAAACGACACGACCAAGGTATTCTTTTGAATACACCCCTACAAGTTGGTGTTTGACCTGAGCCGGATTGCACAGCGGACCAAGCAAGTTGAATGCAGTTCTCTTGCCTAGGCGTTTTCTTGCTTCGGCAACATTTTTCATGGCAGGATTAAACTTGGGCGCAAACATGAATCCAATTCCAAACTTTTCAATTATTTCCTGAACTTGGGCAGGTTCCATATTCAGGTTGTATCCAAAATATTCAAAAATGTCTGCGCTTCCACTTGTGCCAGAGACTGACCTGTTTCCATGTTTTGCAACTACGACTCCTGATGCTGCAATCACAAATGATGCAGTAGTTGAAATGTTGAATGTGTGCATGCTGTCTCCCCCAGTTCCGCACACGTCGATTATGTTTTGATTTATCTTTGGGTGTATGTGTATTGCATTTTGTTGCATATTGTCAAGCATTGCAACAAGTTCTTGGTCAGTCTCTCCCTTTTGTGTCAGTGCACCAAGAAAACTTGTGGTATCGTCAACTGAAACTTTGCCAGTCAATATCTCATACATGACTGCGGACATTTCATCACGGCTGAGATTTCTACTTGACATTTTTGTGATATATTCTGTGATCATTTCTGCACCTGTTTGATAAAGTTGCCTAGGATCTTCTTGCCCTCGCTAGTCATAATTGATTCGGGGTGGAACTGGACTCCCTCGATTAGATATTTTTTGTGTCTAATTGCCATTATCTCCTTGTCGTCTTGAGCAACTGCTGTTATCTCAAGGTCGTCTGGAATGATGGTCTTGTCCCCTACAAGTGAATGATACCGTGTTGCCCGAAATGGATTTTGTACTCCTTCAAAGAGTGGAGACTTTGTATATTCAACAGGGCTTGTCTTTCCATGTCTTACATTTCCGGCGTTTACAACCTTGCCGCCAAATGCATGTATGATTCCTTGGTGGCCAAGACATACTCCAAGTATTGGTTTTGTGGGTCCTAGTTCCCGGATTACCTTGGTGCATATTCCAAAATATTTCTCGTCTTCTGGTGTTCCAGGCCCTGGTGAAATTATTATTGCATCATAGTTTCCTTTTTTGATGTCATCAATTGTTACCTTGTCGTTTCTGATTACATCCGACTCGACATTTAGCTCTCCAAGCAACTGGGCTATATTGTACACAAATGAATCGTAATTGTCAATTATCAAGAATTTCATCTTGTTGCCTCCTTGAGCGCTGTAATCATTGCGTTTGCCTTGTGCTCTGTCTCCATCCATTCATTTTGTGCAACAGAATCTGTCACAATTCCTGCTCCGGTCTGGATGAAACCCTTTGATCCGTTCATGAATATGCTTCTTATTCCAATTGCAAAATCACAGCAACCGTTGAATGAAAAATATCCTATTGCTCCAGCGTATGGTCCTCGCGCATCTGGTTCAAGCTCGTCAATTATCTCCATTGCTCGTATCTTTGGTGCACCTGATACTGTTCCTGCTGGAAAGACTGCTTTCATGGCATCATACATGTCATATTTTTTATCCAAAGTTCCAACCACATGAGTTACAATATGTTGCACGTGGCTGAATTTTTTTACTGCCATTAGTTCTTTGACATGGACAGAGCCATATTTGCACACTCGACCAATGTCATTTCTGCCAAGGTCTACTAGCATGGTGTGCTCGGCAAGTTCTTTTTCATCATGTAACAACTCGTTTTTCAGTTCCTCATTTTTTCTCTCATCGTTTGTAACTGGTCTTGTACCTGCAATTGGAAACGTCTCAACTTGGTTTCCTGTAATGCGTAACAACATCTCCGGACTAGAACCAATTATGGTTCGCTTGCCTAGTTTCATGTGGTAAAGATATGGTGATGGATTTATCTGGCGTAAAACTTTGTATACTTTGAGATAGTCCCCATCTGCATCAAAATTAAATTTTCTTGCAAGTACAACTTGGAAAATGTCTCCATCATGAATGTATTTTTTTGCCTGTTTTACCATCTCTGTAAATTTGTCTTGGTTTAAGTTTTCAGAAATTTCTGATACAGTAAACTTGCCACAATCTACATTAGCATATGGTATTTGGTCGATTCTATTTTTATCATAATAAAAATAAAATGATCTTTTTTCTTTATTGTCGTAAAGAATTCCATCGGTATAGATTCCAAACTCCATCAGTGGCTCGTCTGGATTCTTGTGAGAGTCTGGAATGCTCTCCCATAATCTAATTGCATCATAGTTGATAATTCCAACTGCACCCCCGACGTACCTGTATTTTTGATCAGGTACTCTGTATACCAATTTCTTTATTTCAGCCAAGGGGTCACTTGTCTGAATGGTCATCGAGCCCCCGCTTTTGTAATGTAGTACGACCTTGTCAAAATACCCCTTGATGATTATTGATGGGTCAAAACCAATCAGCGATGTTTCTGCTAGTTCTTCTGGGCCAGTAAGTGATTCAAAGAAGAATGAATGTTCAAATTCTCGTGATATCTTGTTGTACAGATCAAATTGGGAGCCAGTATAGTCTAGGGGTATTATCTTAAGGCTTGAATGCCCAAATGTGGCCACCCATGAGCACACTCATTCAACCTCTCTATTTAAAATTAAGCCACACGTCAGTTTAGGCATATTACGGTATGGTACGGTACCTTTATATGCGATCTTTGTGTATAGATAACATGTCTCAGATCCTAATTCCTGACTTTGGAAGGAGTACATCGCTGTTGTACCAGGACTTGTATTTTGCAAAGAAAAAGCCAGTTGTACACACAACTGTATCTGAAGCAGCTTGTACTGTCTGTCAAAAGGGTCTAGATGATGGAATGTCTATTACTGCAAAAAGAATAGGCCTGCACCTGAGACTATTCTGCCAGTATCATTTTCCACAAGAATAGTTTTTCAGAATCTAATTTTACCAGATTGGTCTTGTTATTGCACCCTCTGCTGCAGAGGACACTAGGGATGCAAATTTTGCAAGAGCGCCTGTTTCATAATTTGGCTTTCTTGGCCTCCATTCTTTTCTTCTTTGTGTCATTTCATTTTCTGGCACCATCAAGTCAATGGTATTTTTCTCCAAGTTGATGATAATTTCATCGCCCTCTTTTACAAGTGCAATGTTTCCACCCACTGCTGCCTCTGGGGCAACATGGCCTATCATGAATCCTCTTGTTGCACCTGAAAATCTTCCATCTGTTACCAGCGCAACTTTTTCACCCAAGTTTTGTCCAACAAGGGCTGCCGTGACTCCAAGCATCTCTCGCATTCCAGGTCCGCCTTTTGGACCTTCATATCTTATTATGACAATATCATGTTCTTTTATTTGTCTTTTCGATATTGCATCAAACGCATCTTCTTCCCTGTCAAACACTTTGGCTTTACCTCTGAATTCTCTAGTGTGAACACCTGCAACTTTGACTACGGCACCGTCTGGAGCAAGTGAGCCCCTAAGTATTGTTAGAGTTCCAACTTCATGGATTGGAGACTCGATTGATTTTAACACTTTTTGATTTGCATCAAATGGTATCTGCATTGAATCAAGATTCTGTTTTACAGTTTTACCTGTTACAGTCATGGCATTTTCATGAATAAGATTTTTCTTTTGTAGACTCTTCATTAACAATGGAATTCCACCTATCTTGTCAAGGTCTAGCATGACATATGTTCCTCCCGGTCTCATGTCTGCGATGTGTGGCGTCTTTCTTCTGATTCTTTCAAAATCTTCTAGTGTTAGTTTTACTCCAATCTCACGAGATAGTGCAAGCAAGTGCAGTACTGCATTTGTAGACCCGCCTGTGGCATTTGCTACAACGATTGCATTCTCAAATGCTTCAAATGTCAAAATATCTTTTGGCCTGATTCCTGTCTCAAGTAAGTTCATCACGGCCTTGCCGCTCTCGTAAACCATTTTTTCTCTTCTTGGATCTTCTGCTGGTGGGGATGCATTTCCTGGAAGTGCTATTCCAATTGCTTCACTAATTGAGGCCATTGTATTTGCAGTATACATTCCACCGCAAGAGCCTGAATTTGGACAAGCTACATTTTCTAAATTCTTCAAAGCTTCTAGTGTTAGATTTCCTGCATCGTATGCTCCTACTGCTTCATAGACATCTTGAACTGTAACTTGTTTTCCTTCAAAAATTCCTGGCATGATTGTGCCACCGTATACAAAAACTGATGGCAAATTAAGACGAGCCATTCCCATCATTGTACCTGGTAGACTCTTGTCACAACCTGCAATTCCAACCAGTCCGTCATACTGGTGTGCTCTAACCATTAGCTCAATTGAATCTGCAATAATTTCTCTGCTAACAAGAGATGATTTCATACCTTCATGTCCCATTGCGATACCGTCACTTACTGCGATGGTAGAAAATTCTCTTGGTGTACCACCTGCTGATTCAACTCCTGCTTTGGCATGAGTTGCCAACCTTCCAAGATGTATGTTACATGGGGTTGCCTCGTTTCCACTGTGGGATACACCGATGAATGGTTTTCCTAAATCGTTATCGTCTAAACCCATTGCCTTGTACATGGCTCGATGGGGAGCCCTTGACGGGCCCTCTACTACATTTCTGCTAGATATCTCCATGATTGTCACTATGTTTTCTTCCCTATTTTATACATATTACACAATTTCATACATGAGATCACCTAGTCTAAATGAAGTGTGTTTGCTTAGAGTGAAGATCTATTGTCGTGCTAAGTTTAATCCTTCTTGTGTTATGTTCCAAGTCGTATTTCCACCGGTGGGATGTTTATGTGCCAATCCCATTTTGTGTAATTGATTCAATGCCTTTCTTATGTCACCTCTAAGATGTGATCTAACTTTTTTTAAAATTGCCCCTTCTGGAGGATGAGCATGTATGGAATATCCACATGCATCCGCTAGTGCAACCAGCGCAGTCTTCTGAATTGGGGTTAGTTCTGAACTCACTATGCATGAGTGGTTGTACCTACTAATATAAAAAAGGCAATTTTAATCGTATAACACTGTATACAGAATTATATACCACCATGGTCATAAACATGGTATTATGGTCACAAAGGTATTTGTAGCAAAAGTTAACCGAATAGTAAACGACAAGACGAATAATTACCACATCCATAGGATCAACATCCCTTCCGATGTAGTCAGAGAACTAAATCTTGGTAAAGAGGATTATCTGCTATTCAAAGCAAAAAAAGCAGAATGGTATGATATGCTTGATTGGTCTGAGATGGAAACTACCTGGAATAAACTACCGCTAGAAATCAAAAACAAGATAAAAGAAGACGGAATTTTTGACGGGAGTGATCAGTTCAAGTCTGCTAGAAAACAGGTTGATGATCTAGATAAAATTAATTTTGTAAATTCTACGGCTCCTTCATCTATGAAAGAACTTCTAAGTGTGAGTACATCTACTGTTGGAATTGTGCCACCAATATTACAAGGGTGATAGACATGCCGACTTTTTCTTTAAAGCCATATACAAAAATCACCGTAAGAACTTACATGAAATTTGATAGTCCGAACGCATTTGTGACATCTATGACTAGTGGCGTGCCTAGGGGAACAACTGGTAGGGTCGGCAATCTTTTCTGGGCAAATGGGATCATTTTCAGACATTTTGCGTATGCGCAAACAGATAGTGTGAGCAAACAACTGCTCTTGGGCCATTTGCCAGTTGATCACATAGAATATGCCATAATGCCAGAATTCAGAGAAGAAATACAATTGGGTGGAATGTCAGTCACTATAGTTGACGTTTCCAACCATTCATTCTTTAAAGATTTTACAAAATGGATTAAACAAAAACTGGAAAAGACGAAGTAAATGACATTTGATCCTAATCAATTGAAATCAAAATATGCACCTCATAGTACTCTGGAAGAAGGTTGGACCTACATTTCAGTACCTGATGATGATGTCATAATAGGCATACGGGTAGCTGTAACCAAAGTTATGAAATTAACAACTCTGGATGGCCAAGTAGCAAAAGATCCCACTGGAACACCGCTTTTTACATTTCAATCTACCAATGTTGTTCGTACTTTGACTAGGGAAGAATACGAAGTCGAAAAGAAACGTGGAATTTCAAAATAGAATCATGGGCTTTACCCATAAATTGACAAATCTCTTCGTTGGCTTTACTAATAATGTCAAATCACTACATGATAATTTTATTGTGTAATTAAAGCAGAAAATGCAATCTTACCCATGCGTTTTACAAGTCCTGCATTCATGTCAAATTTTTTTAGTTTAATTAACACTTCTCGGCAATTCTACTGAGTTTTTAATAATTAGAGCGCTAGATTTTTGATATGCGTAAACTTGGATTGTATCTTTTAGCGCTGTTAGCTGTAATTGTGATATCAATTGGAATGATTCCAGCGTTTGCAGAAGTGACTTCGCTTAAAACAAGTTCCACTTTTTACAAGGGAGGAAGTACTATCTACTTTTCTGGTACTGTGTTACCAACAGATCCTCCTAATGTGACAATACTTGTCTTTGATCCAACTAACAAGTTTGTTTTACTTGCATCAGGAAATGCAGACAGTAGCCATCAATTTCAGGTATCAGTTGATACCAGTAGTGCATCTGGCAACCAGCAAAAATTTGCACTCAAGGGGACATACAACGCAACTGCCTTTATTGCAAACAAACAAAGTGGACAAACTGTAAGCTTTGTTTTCTCACCAGATGGCTCTCCTATTGCTCCTTCACAACCTACCTCATTGACGGCACAAACCATTTCCCCAACAGAAATTGATCTCAACTGGGCTGCTCCTGCAAATGCTGGTGGCCCAACACCTCCTGGATATCAGATTGGACGCTCTGCTGATGGCGGTACTACATGGTCTACATCAGTTACTGTTATTCAATCAACGTCATTTGCAGATACTGGTCTTACTCCAAACACCTCATACATGTATCGAGTGTATGCTGTAAACTCGGGTGGAACCAGTCCGCCCTCTAATGTTATAGTTGCAACTACACTGGCAGTTCCTAGTCCGCCTACAACACAGGGCACTACGAGCACTGGAACCAATCCCTCTTCTGCTCCTTCTCTTGAAGATTTACTCAAACAAAGACTAGCTGATGCACAAAGATTACAAGCGTTATTGCATGGCGGTAATCCTTCACCAAGTTCTTCCAGTGCTCAAACAGTCAAGCTAAACGAAACAATGAGTGTAAACGATGCATCAGATCAAGGAATACAAAAATCTACAACTGGACAAGGAAATGGCTCTACGCAAAATGGCATACCAAACATTTCCAATCTTGTAATTTATCCAATAATTTCTCTTGTTGGTGCAGGCATTGTTATTTTCATATTGTATCTTAAAAGAAAACAAAATCCATCAAGTGACCCTGTCAAGGAAAAGAGCGAGACTATAGTGCAGCCTGAAGAGCCAACAAATCAAGATGATGGTGACAAAGCAATGATGATCCTCAAAACTAGGTTGGCAAAAGGCGAAATAACTCTGGATGAATTCAAGGAACTAAAAGACGAACTTGCAGAACCCTAAGTGATTAACTGGAATCCGTCTAGTCTTGCTAGTTGTGCATTGATCTGTGTTTCGTTCTCGTTACCATATGAAATCAACATTCTGTCTTGGTCCTTGAAGACATAGTTTCTCAAGTCTGGAACCTGGTGGTGGTTGACATAGAACTTTAGTGTGTAATTGCTATTTGTGCAAAATGCTCGCTTGTCAGGGAATGTAAAGCACTTGTCGTCTAGTCCAATGTGTAGTGAATCAAATAGGAAACCCATGGTTACGTTGGTTGCCATGGCATGTATTGTCTCACCATTTCCTTTCTGGAAACTGATGTATGGACTCTTGATTTGATACGCCGTTGATGAATAATCAAACTGTTGACCATATATCATTGTCAAAATTCCTGCATGGATGTGAATTTTTCCAAGAGGGCCTGAACCTGGTGGCTCTCCACTTGGTGTTACAGTTGATGATAACACGTAAAAATTGTAACTTGAAATTCCAAGGACTGCCACAATTCCTGCTAGAATGCCAATGGCTATTGCCTTGTTCTTAAATTGGGTCTTTTGTCGTTTTTGGTAAAAAGTCTCTCGTTCCTGCACTCGCTCTTCTCTATCTTTTTTGCCCATTTGACAATCCAAGTCAAAATTTTACCCTAAATAACAGTATCTGAGATGCTCAGAGGTAATCTTGAAGGTGAGTATAAATAAAATATACATCAGAAAAAGACATGGATTGTCTTTTTTGCAATGTCATAAATAAAAAAGAAGATGCCTATGTGATATTTGAAGATGAATCACATGTTGCAATCATGGACAAGTATCCTATACAAAAAGGCCACTCGCTAGTAATGCCAAAGATGCATCATGAAAAAATCACCGACATGACTGATGTTGCAGTTGCCAAGTTATTTTCCAAAGTACCGGTAGTAGCGCGTGCGATAATTGCAGCAACAGGTGCAGACGGATTTAACATTGGCCAAAACAACGGCAGATCTGCAAATCAAATAATCCCACATGTGCATGTACATATCATTCCACGATATGGTCAAGCAGGAAACCTGTGGACAAAAAGAATGATTTCAAATGAAGATGATCTTGCTGCATTGGCAAAAAAGATTAAAAACAAAATAAAATCAGGCTAGTTCTTTAACAATAGAATCCATATCTGATTTTGTCAGGCCTACACTCTTTCTAGCATCTCTTCTTGAGATTATCTTTCCATCTTGGAATGCAATCATTGTGGGTACTGCTTGGATGTTGAATCTATCCCAGAGCGGATTTTCGTCTTCATCAATTATGGCGCCTATCTTATTTGCAGTCTCAATTTTTGCAGACTCGAATGTTGGCTTGAAATTGGAACAATACGGACACCATGTTGCATAAAATAAAACCACTGTTTTCTTGCCATGTCCTAGCACTTTACCGTCAAACTCTTCTGGTTCAACATGCTCCATAACTTGAATTGGATTTTAAATTATTTAGAGATATGTTTTGATTATTGGTTTGGATTGTATCTTAAAAATGCCCCAACTTTGCCTATGCTTGAGAGCATTGCACCATATTCTGTTGCACCTGTGATGACTTCAACTTTGGCACCTGTTTGGCCTGCAATCAAATCAAGGTAATCAACAATGTCTCGCTCTGTTGATTCCAAGTCCATGCTTTTGCAGCTCGGACATGGCTTGCTGAGTAGTTCTTGGAGTCTTGGAATCACTTTGGGGCGCTCTAGTATCTCGCTTTGTACATTTTGACATCTCTTACAAGTGATATCGATTTTTCTCAAATTGGTATCATCTGTAATTAATATGATGGACACGACATTTCTTTTTAGCAAATCAATAATATCATTGAGGCCATAGGTTGCAAGTCCTCTTGAAAAGTGTATGTCATTGAACAACTTGTCTACAAGTTTTTTTTCTTCTACCATTCTGTAATCTGTAAGAACATCATGAGCTTTGACAAATGCTTCGCGTACACCTTCAGAACCTGCGTATGAGCAATCAAGTGTTGCCAAAATATTGTTTTGTAACCTGTATTCAAGATAATTTTCTTTGATAAAGTTCTCCTTTGTGGGTCCTGGGCCTGAGACTATCAAGCCTTTGACAGGATAGATATCAATGAAATATTCTCGTGTTGTGTGTGCAACTCGATTATAGTATTCGTTGAGCTCCATCTCTCTGAGTCGCTCAAATCTTCTTGCAGACTGGCCTCCTTGTCTGTGCTTTCCTGCAACTCCAGATGATGTCTCTGATAAAACGTCTAGTTTGTCTCCACGTAACAATCCCCATCCTGCATCTTTTGCATCAATTGCCAAAAAGCCAATCATGTTATCGTCTTTTAGCATGTCTTTGAGAATGTCTACATGGAAATGATCATCGCATCTGTAAAGAAATGTCTGCAGCTCCTTTGGTGGCTCTATCTCAAACAATTTTATCACTTCACTTCCAATTGGTCCGCCTCCTGGTGGTGGAAGTGCACCACAGAACATGACTAGACCCTTTTCAGGGGATGACTTGTACAGCTTTAGTCTCTGAATTACTCTAGATAGTGCATCAACTACATGTGTCCTTGTAAGATCAGACTTGATATTGTCTGCAGTTCCCTGTTCTTCACGAAGATTGTTTATGACTTCGTGTAGTGCCTTTTTTGGAGGGACATAGAGTGTGATTAATTCGGTTCCTCGTCCTGCATGATCAGACAATTCTTCTAACATCTTTCGTAGTTTGTATAATTTTACAGAATCTTGTTTTTCTATCTTGGGCTTGACCATTGTTCAACTACCTTTAGCTATTTTGGAATTTATTTATGACTTGCTGGAATTCTGATAATGGTTGTGCGCCCACTAGCTTTGTAATCTGTTTACCGCTAAATATGATAAATGAGGGAGTGCCATCTATGCCAATGTTTTCGCCAAATTTTTGATTGTCCAAGACTTTTTGCTCATACGTATTATTTGCCATGCATTTATCAAACTTGCCTAGATCCAGGCCAACTGTTGTAGCAAACATATCAAGTGACTTTTGATTTACCCATCCTGTCTTTTCTCCTGCCCAGTTTTTGTACAGTTCATCATGGTATTGCCAGTATTCGTTTTGGTCACCTGCACAATATGCTGCTTCTGCAGCCAATACTGAATCAGGTCCGTTTAGAGGAAAGTCTCGAAATACAAAGTTGACCTTGCCTGTGTCAACATATTGTTGCAATAATGCAGCTTTGGTATTTTCATGAAACAGGTGACAGTATGTACACTGGTAATCACCAAATTCTACGATGGTTACATTTGCATTAGGGTCTCCCAAGACGGGTGATCCGTTTTCCATGATCATCTGGGGAGTTAATTCTGGTGACTTGGTTTCATGGGGTGATGCCATGTAGATTACTGCAACTATTGTAATTATGAT
>JAJPEA010000014.1 GCA_023252335.1 Nitrosotalea sp. | reverse complement strand
TACCTGTGGATGCTCGTAGAAGCAAAGATGTCATTTATCATAATTGGATCTACTGGAAGCGGCAAGACTACAATACTTAATGCCATCACAGGTCTTGTCAACCCAGATTACAAGATTTTTTCTGTTGAAGATGTGGCTGAAATCAACATTAATCATGAAAACTGGTTTACGTTAGTAGCAAGAAGCGGTTTTGGAATAGGCGGAGAGGGCGAGATTGGATTGTATGACTTGATAAAAGCAGGTGTAAGGCACAGGCCTGACTATATCATAGTTGGAGAAATAAGAGGTTCAGAGGCATATGTCATGTTTCAGGCAATGGCTACAGGACACGGTGGACTGTGTACAATGCATGCAGACAGTTTAGAATCAGCAGTAAAGCGTTTACAACAAAAACCAATGGACATACCGCCTGCGTATATTTCATTGATGAATTGTGCCATAGTGATAAAAAGAGTAAGAGAGAATTCCACAGGACAAAGCAGTAGAAAAGCAATAATGATTTCAGAAATAACTGCTGCAAACTCGTCACACTCTGCATTTTCTTGGAATCCCAAATCAGATTATTTTGAAGACAATCTTCATGAAAGTATATTATTGAAAAAAATCGCAGATTCTACAGGCAGAGATTTACTAGAGATTTTAAAAGAACACAAAAGAAGAACCACTGTTTTAAAATGGATGCTTGAAAACGACATACGAGACTATAAAAAAGTCTCCGAAGTGGTAAGCAGGTATTACAGAGAACCAGAACATCTAATGCAAAAAATAGATCTGGGAGTTTAACAATGCTTTCTTTAAAAAAGTTAGAACAAAACGATTATGAAAAAAAACAGGGCAAGAAAATTGAAAGAGAGTTACCATATTTTATTACAATTGTGTCACTGCTTGCAGCAAGTGGACTAGGACCTTATACCATTTTACAAAAAATAAAAGATGTTAAACTTTTACCAGTAATTCGCTTCGAGTCAGTAAAAATACTAAAAAGAATAGACATGTTAGGAGTGGATCCACTTGTTGCACTAAGTCAAGCAAAGGACAAGCCCTCATCGAGATCTCTTGGAGAATTTCTTGGTGGCTATGTATCTGCAATCCAGAGTGGTGGAAATGTAATTAATTATTTGAAAAGCAAGATGTCAAGTTCATTTGAAAGGCTTGAGAATACAGAAAAACAATCAGTTGAGAAGATTAGTGGAATTGTTCACGCTTGGCTTACTATGCAGATTGTAATATTGGCCGTTTTTATTCTAGTATCAGCTATTGGATCAAATCCCATTGGGGGCACAAGTTCAGGAGGTACTACCGGTAATTCTGACCCACCTTATTTGTTATTGATATTTTCACCAGTAATGTCAGTAGTGTTTTTGAAGATAGTGCAAAAAATGAACTATTCCAACATTACCGAAATACAGGTAAAAAAAATCCTCCAGTACGGATTGCCAAGTGTTACAATTTCCATAGTCTTGATTTTGAGCAATGTTTTGTCAAACATGCACATTAATGCATATATCATCGGCATTTCGTTAATTGCTGCCTCAATATGGCCAGCATTGAAATTTAAGAAAATGTATGCCATTTCTTTGGATGCTGAAGACGCAACACCTCAAATTTTGCGTGACATTACTGAGGCACGAAAAGCAGGCATGGGACCAGAAAAATGTATCATTCACGCATGCAAGAGAAAAGATTTCAAGTTGTTTAATTCCATTGCAAATGCAATCTCTAACAAATTAGAGTGGGGCATACCACTTGATAATATCTTCAACACTCTACAAAATGAGATAAAAAATTTTCAGGTATTAATTAGTTTTAGAATATTGTTTGAAATAATTACTTCGGGTGGAGGAAATGTAAATACACTTGATTCTCTGGCAGATACCAGTGAAAAGATACACGATATAGAAAAAAACAAGCGTGAAATGTTAAAACCATACGTATTGGTTGGTTTTATGCTCATTGCAGTAACTGGATTTACAACTCTACTGACTATAGATTCGTTTGTCAGCATCAATGAAGAAAAAAACTTGGTTCATACAGCAACCAATTCCCAGCAACCGCCACAAAGTAATCTGATGGATTTTGTCTCAGTCGCGATAGTAATTCAGGCATGGCTGGCAGGATTGTTCATAGGCAAAGTGACAAAGGGAGCATATTCTGGAGGATTCATGTTTTCCATAGTTCTCACCATAGTAACTATGGCAGACATTGCAATCATTCAATTACACATAGTAAACATTGGATCGATTATCAAGTCCTGAGTATGTCATGCTGTATGTCATACAGTTTCTTATATTATAATTTAAGATACAAATTATGATTTGAGGGCAATCCTAACACTAGGGATAACTGTTATCATCATGTTTTCTACAGTAGCATATGCTCAGACTCCAAGTGATTTTGATCACAGATTTATTCCAAACAAGATGTTGCAAAACAGTGAAGGAGTCATTCAGGTATACGCAAAAAACAATACCACTCCTACAAACATAATGAATTTAGTAGCCACGTCATCGGATTCTTCTATAATTAAAATAGTTGGAATAGAACCAGACAAGAATAACTTTATGACTGACGTAAAAATTAAAACCGGAGTTTCTGGAACAGCAAACATTGCACTTGCTGCACCAGGATTTTCATCTCAAGAGTTTCCAGTTATAGTAAATAAAAATGATGATGCCCCAACAAATCTTTTAATTAAAACAACACCAAATACATTTTCCACTACAGGTCCCAAGCAAGGATACGTTTCGGTTGAATTTGCAAACAGTGCAAATCTTCCTACAAGAGCAACTCAAGATACTAGCATAGCACTATCTACATCAAATAGTGATATTCTAACTCTAGATGATAATGTATTATTCATAAAGAAAGGATCATATTTTGCAATAGGAAAGTTTGAAATTAAAAAAGACGGAATCGCACAAATATCTGCAGCAGCTCCAAATATGCTAACTGTCAGCAGTACAGTAACTATCACTACTGTTGGAACCCAGCAATCAATCCAGTTATTTGTCTATCCCACAAAAATTAATGATTACAGCAACTCTAATGCCTATATCATAGCTCAACTTCATGATTCTGCAGGAAACCCAGTACAGGCAACAAGTGACATACCTGTTTCTGTACAAATCTCTGATACATCAACTACAACAGTGAACACCAGTACAGAGACTGCTGACATGGCTTCAAATGAGCCACTTGTGATCAAAAAGGGTTCCTATTGGGGATATTCAAAATTAATAGTAAATGCCGGTACCAATGATACATTTAATCTTGGTATTTCAGCAAAAGGGTATACCGTTCCACTACCCATATCATTGAAACCTACATCGGCTCAACTATATGATACAAAATCTGCAAAGTTAGACATCCTGCCAATCTTGGCCACAGGGCAAGAAGAATTGATTGGTGTTTTACATTTGGAAGATAGCAATGGTAACCCTGTGATGGCCAGCAGCAAGTTTCTAACAGAAATAGATTCATCAAATCCAGCTTCGCTTTCAATAGACAATGTACTAATGGAACAAGGGTCAGATTCTGCACTTGTATTTGGCAAGGTAGGAAACACAATACCAAATCCAGTAACGCTAAACGTAGTAACACAAAACAGTCAGATAGTTACTCCAACAATAACTCTTCCAACACAGAAATCATACACACTTGTTGCAGAATCGCTCATACCTCAAGTACTTGCACATGATGATTATCTCACTGCAGTATACCTGTTGGATGCAAACAATGCCCTTACAACATTTCCAAAAGATATGACAACATTTGTTGCTTCAAATGATTATGTACAAATTGAATCAAAACTACTTCCAAAAGATCAATCAATAGTATTGCTTGACTCACAGTCACTAAAAGAGGGAACAACCACTGTCTCTCTCATGGCAGGAGATTATCAAAGTAATATCAATGTCAACAACATTTCCTCAAAACCTTCATCAATTTTTGTAGATTATCCTGCTGAGTTATTATCTAATTTGGGAAATACTTTTTCCATACAACTTCTCAATTCACAACAATTACCTGTTTTTGCTGATCATGACATGAACATTAAACTCGTTTCGTCAGATCCTTCAGTATTAAACGTGCCAGACAGTGTTGTCATCAAACAAGGTAATTACTATTCATTATTTGATGTGGTAGCCAAGAATGCAGGTAGTACAGAGCTTGCTGTTTTATCAGATGAACTCCCGTTGGCAAAATATACTATAACCATTACCAACTTGACCCCAGACATAACCATATCATCAAATGATCATGTCAGCAGAAATACTGTTCTTGATGCAAAAGTCATTGCCCAGTATCATGGGACACCTTTAGACGGGATGAAAGTTGATTGGCAGGTAAAAGGAGCGGAAATCCAAACAATGAATTCAATTACCGACAAGGATGGAAGTGCAAATATTTCAGTACTAGTACAGGATCCCACTAGTGTTGACATGCAGGTAAGTGTAACAGGAGGTATTTACGGAACAACCACTGTAACAAAATCAATTAGCGTAAATCCCCCCTTGGGTGGTTTTTCTGCTGTTGGGGATACAACAGACACTGGTCCGTTTAACATAATGGGATCGTTACTTGTTATCACACCAATAGCAGCAGCTGCAGCAGGAGGTATTGTCATACTAAAGAAGAAAAACATGCTTGATGGCATAACAGAAAAAATCAACATCCCTGATAGAATTGCTGAAATAAAAGAAAGAATAGCAGACTTAAGACAAAGATAGTTGTGACTTTATGAAAGACCGCATGCTTGATAGATGTGACAAAAATGCTTTACCAACTTCATCATTTCTAATTAGCATAAATAATGAAAAAAACCCTTCAAAAAAAGTCATCACACCCTGGAGAATACTTTGATGAACGTACTGCAATGTAGTAAATACCACAGTTCCACTAACTATTACCAAAACTATGGAATAGTAAACTGCATATCTCTTTGCTTTTGGATTGTGCATAGAAAAAAAATTCATGAAATGATTTCTACAATGCCTCGATATAAGATTGCGCTACCAATTTTGGAAATGAAAGATCAAAGTTGAGCTTGATTGATTTGATAGGAAATTTAGATCTTCACACAATTAGAATCATTGTTGCACTTGGCATGCTTGTAACAGCTTCTGTTTTGGATATACGAAAAAGAGAGATTAACGACATGCTTTGGATTGGTTTTGGTGCAATTGCATTTGTGATGATCTTTGTGGGAGGAGACATTTGGATCACATTAAGAACTATAGGCTTTGCCATGATAATAGTTCCAATTGCACTTGTCGCTTGGAGATTTGGAATGTTTGGAGGAGCTGATGCTTTTTGTCTCATAGTTCTAGGTGGATTGGCTCCCATGGCATCAATGCACAATTCTATTGTAACCCCTATTACCACACTTACAAACGCTGCAATACTCTCTGTTGTACCACTAGTTACAAATCTGTGTAGAAATCTGTTTGCCATGTCAAAAAAGCAAGAAATTTTCAAGGGATTTAATGAAACCAGATTAAACAAAATTTTAGCAGTCTTTATTGGATATCGAGCAAAGAATCCAAAATATGGTTTTTCAATAGAGAAGACAGAGGGAGGACAAAAAAGGCTGGATTTTGGCTTGAAACACGCAGAAAATATGCAATTTTGCACAAAGTCAGAAACATGGATAACCCCTGGAATACCATACATCCTCTACATAGCAGGAGGGTTTGCCATCCAGATTCTTTATGGAGACATTATCATCAACTTGATGAATGGAATCAAGTGACAATGATAAGATCACAATTTTACTGTTAAAGCAAGAGTTTGAGTGCCTATTGAATATCTGAATTATACACTAGGAGTCGAGTTGGCTTTTGTTTTCACTAGTTTTTCAACATGTTCCTTGAGACGTCTTATCATGTCTTGTTCTCTCTGGCTATGTAGCTTTTTCTCAATAAGAGAATACAATTCGGATACTGCAGCTTCATCAGTTCTAAATACTCTATCAAGACTGTCTCGTTTAATTCCAACACTTTCAATCACGTTCCACATTTCTAATACTGGTGTATTTTGATTTTCAGATATCACACTGTCAAATGTATCTGCAATTTTTGGCATAACATATGATTGAGGTTGATTTATTTCATTAGGTTTGATTTCAATCTCTTTTTCAACAACTATTTCTTTAAGATCTACTTTCTTGTCTTCATTTTTATTTTCAAGTTTAACATTAACAGGCTTGACATGTTTTTTATCATCTGCAATTGGAACAATTGTATTTGCACTTGTCCACGGCAATATTCTTTCTATCACAGACAAATCATGTCTATTATTTTCTATTGAAAAAGATTTTGTCATTATAACCAGTTATCTCCAGCACACAAATTTAGTCATGTGTTTATCGCAATAATTTATAATACAATTATAAAAGTTCCATCACCAAAACTGGAAATGATGTAAACATTTGTGATCATTAGGTAATAGTTAGCTGACCGAAATGATTAGATCCATGTTCTTCAATATTCAAGTAATTGACTAGCACACAAAGTCATTTATTTGAGAGACTTTAGATGCGCTCGTAAATTTATTCACATATTAATCTTCGGTAGAAGAATTCACTAGAAGACTCTTCTAGTAGAATCTTACAACAAGCTAATATGCATGAAGAATTTAGTACATTCCTATGATGTCAGATGAAATTCAGATTGGCGTTTTCTCAAGTGAGAAAGATTCCAGTTTATACGAATACAGACTCAAAATTGAAAGAGTACGAGACGAACTTTTAAAATTTGGATTGTCCGGTAACCAAGCTAAAGTTTTCATATATCTTGGCAAGTATGGCCCCAAGACTGCACCAGAGATTTTCAAATCCCTTGGACTACCACGAACAGAGACATACTATATTCTCAACGTATTACAAAGCAGAGGAATCATAACTGCAGAATGTTCTTTTCCCACAAAATACTTTGCATTGCCAATTGAGCAGGCAATAACTACACTAATCAACGTAGAACAAGAAAAACTAAACATAATTGCAAAAGAAGAAAAAAATATTACACAATTATGGAAAGAGATACCAACATTTGCAGTCGAGACTAATGATACAAAATCTGAAAAACTCCAGATGATGGAGGGCGCAGGACAGATCCATTCAAGAATAAAAGAGATGATAAGAACTGCAAAAGAACAAGTCATCATATTTGGAAATGCAAGTGACTTTTCGAGGTTTTATCATGCAGATATTCTTGAGACACTACCTAATGCTATTTTTGATACAAAACTGACAATATCCTCTACAACTCAGGTTCCCGATTTTCTTAGCGACTTTGACAAAAATAAAGTAAGACTAGCACCATCAGAGAAAAACAATAACCGTTGTTATATCATAAAAGATAACAACGAAGTAATGTTGTTTTTGAGAAATGCTACACATGCTTCACATAACACATTTGCCATATGGACAGACTCTAGATCTATAATTGATTCCATGCACGAGTTATTCAATTACTCATGGGATCTTGCAGAAGCATGTTACTGAAGACGTTTTGCCCTGTGATAAACACCCATCATTGCTTGAAATGTGGAACGTGATTGAAAGTGTTGGAATTAAACGAGAATTAGTAGAAAAAAGCTTTCCAACACCAGAAGACGTCCTAGAATTATATCTGCTTGTTGAAAAAAAGATACATTACCAGAGAGAGCAAGACATGATAAAACGGCTGAAGATATATGTTGAAAAACTAAAAACCGACACTTTCTTGGAAGTGATCAAAAATTCAGACAAGTCACACGATTTGCGATGAACAAGTCGGTTATGATTTTCTGTCTAGATATAGCGTTGTGAATTTTCCAATGAAAAAGTGATTCACGGCTTGTAATAACTCAGGATATTTTTAGATACAAAACTCACAATTGCAAAACAGTCAAGATCATACTTGGTATCAACGGTTCATCATCTGGCTGAATTGCCTCAATACCCAAGCCCTCATCTGCAACCTCTACTGTCATCATGATGTTTATCATGTCACCTTTGTTAAGGTGTGCTACTACTTGTGTGACAAGGACATCCTTTGTATCAGGATCTTTTAAGATAGAACGTACATTTGAGTTGGGCAAATCTTTGTCATTAACTCTAATCCAGAAATCAATCCAACGAGATTTGTTTCCTACCAATTTACCAATCTGTGATCCTACTATGATAAGATACGTACCAGCTCGGTTTACTATAATTCCCCCCTTGAGGAAATCTGCAACAAGTTCATCACCTGATGTATCCTGATGTGTATCAAGTACGATTTTTACAGCATCCATAGTGATAGGCCGTTGTGTGACAGTAGAAGAAAATTGCCCAAATGCTTTTTGTCCCGAAGCCATCATTTGAGGCACACCATCCAATTAATTTTCAAGTCTTTTTTTGTCATTGTTTTGCCCTCTTGTTGTTTCTCAGATAAGCAAGCCAGCACATGAGACCAACAAAGCCTGCGCCTCCAACAATGTTTCCCAAGGTAACAGGTAGTATGTTACTCAATATGCCGGTATAATCAAGATGTGAGAGATCAATGTTTATTCCAGTTGTTTTCATCACCGAGAGTAAGGTAGGGTCATTTTTTATTATAAAGGCAAATGATAGAAAGTACATGTTTGCTATACTGTGCTCAAATCCCAATGCTACAAAAGCAGAGATTGGGAAAAGTATAGCCAGGATCTTGTCACTGACCTTTTTCCCGCTAGCTGCAAGCCATATAGCTAGACAGACAAAGCAGTTACAAAGAATTCCCAAGAAAAAGGCATCAATAAAACCAAGACTTACTTTATGACTTGCTATTGCCAATGCCCTTTCCCCATATTGATAGCCATTATTGGTCCAGGCTTTGCTCATGTAGAGGACCGCTGCTGTCAAGACAGCCCCCACAATGTTTCCTACGTATACCAGTGACCAGTTTTTCAATAACGAAAGTACCTGGATTTTTTTGCTTGCAAGTCCCATTATGGACAAGTTATTTGTAAACAATTGAGCGCCAGTAATAACCACAAACATGAGTCCCGTACTAAATGCCAATCCCCCGATTATCTGGGTAAAAGCAGGAGTCACTATAATTTGGTCAGTTGCAAACGTAAAGTAAATTGCACCAAGCGCAATGAACGCTCCTGCCAATATTGCAAGTATGAATGTTGAAAAGGCATTTAGTTTTACTTTTTTTATTTCATTTTTCTCTATTTTTTCAGCGACATCACTAGGTATCAATGAATCAAGGTCAGATATCATGCCCACATTATTTGCCACTGCTATGGATCCATTAGATGGACTTGAACCGTTGTGTGGCACATGAACAGTATTTTTATGAGATTCCAAGCCGATTGTGACTGCGATCTCCTTTGCATTTCCTAGCATTGTTGCAACATGGATGCCATCTTCTGTGTTGGTCCATTGTTTGTCTTTGAACATATCATGTTTATTGAGAACAGTCTTGAGAGCATCATTGTTAGGATACAATTGTTTTGCCAACAATTGTACCTCAAGAAGAGACTTGTGTATAGAGTGAGCATCGTGATTGTTCTCATGTGCGATGCCGTCTTGTTTCAGTAAACTCTCAATCTTTTCCCACAATATTTTTTCAAGATATTCTTCTCGTTGCATCATATTCTGTAAAAAGGTCAAAACTTGTTAATAAAGGAGCAGGTGTATAATTTTGTTGGTACCCCATTTTTATATATTATTTATTGGAATTACTAGAATAATGGTTCAACACTTAAGAAAATTCCTTGCAAGTAAGGAAGAAAACAAAACAAACTTGCCAATGTCATCCTTTGACAAACAAGGAGGCATTAGAAATTGAAAGTTCTAGGTATTGATGACAATTCTGACATCAATTCACTACTTGGAACTGTTCTGATCGCATCTGGACACCAATTTGTTTCGGTAACAGATGGAAGAGAGGGTATCAAATTGCTAAAACAAAACCCATATGATATAGTACTTTTGGACTTGGCAATGCCAGAATTTAGTGGGTTTGATGTTTTAGAGAACCTCAAAAAAGAAGGACTAATTGAAAAACAAAAGATCATACTGTTGACTGCATCGTCAATTACCGACCAAGAAATTGATGACTTGCTAAAAACAGGAATTAGTTCATATCTTAGAAAACCACTTGACATCGACGTATTTCTGGAAAGAGTAGAACAGGTATACAATGACAAATGAATTACAAAACATGGTTCAACAAGTCCACCAAGAATGTGGACATTCCACAAGAACAGGACACGCCTAGAGAAGACGATAAACTAGCAAAAACATTTGAAGAAATATCTAAACTAAAAACTAGATACCAATCAATCTACGATGAACTACCAGATCTTTTATGTACAATAGATACAAACGAAAACATTCTTGATTGTAACAAATCTTATGCAGAAACTTTCGGATACTCGAAAAATGAAGTAATTGGAAAAACCATATTTGATTTTCTCGCACAGGAAGAGAGCAAAGATTGCAATGGTTCCTTTAAAACATGGAAACAGACAGTGCAATTTAAAAATAAAAAAGTGTCGTTTAAGAAAAAAGACGGCAGCAAGTTTTCCAGTCTTGTAATCATAAATAATCTCTATGATGAAGGTGGAAAAACAATTGGAAACGTCATAATCATAAAAGATATCACCGGAATATACGCAGCACAAGAAGATGTAGCAAAAAGCCAACCATCTCAATCTAATCAACTCAAATCTGGTACACTTCTTGCCAAAGCTGAGAAAAAATACTCTACCATGTACGACAAGACCCCGGCTTTGTTACGTACCATTACAACAGAAGGTATCATTACAGACTGCAATAGAACATATGCAAAAGCTCTTGGTTATACAAAAGAAGAGTGCATTGGCAAATCAGTCTACGAGCATACTGCAGCACGAAGCGTCCAAGACATTAAACTAAACACAGAGAATTGGTTAAAGACACATGAGACAGCACATTGTGAAACTTGGATGAAAAGAAAAGATGGCAGCATTTTCCCTACCGCACTAAATGGAACTAGCTTGTATGATGAACAAGGAAAATTAACTGGAAGAATGATGATAATGATCAATATGTCGGAAATTTATGAATCAAAGCTAAGAGTAGAAGAAAGTCAAAAACAGTTACAAGACCAGGTAAAAAGACTAGAAAAATTAAATGTACGTATTAGTTTGACCCAGCAAAAATACAAAAACTTGTATGAAAAATCGCCTGCCATGTTACGTTCTATTACAATAGAAGGTCTACTAACTGATTGTAATGAAGCATATGCAAGATCTCTTGGTTATACAAAAGAAGAATGTCTAGGCAAGTCAATGTTTGAACACACCGCAGAGCAAAGCATTAGTGCATTAAAAGAGAATCTTGAAAATTGGAAGAATACAAGTGAAGTTGGACAAAAAGAAATGTGGATGAAAAGAAAAGACGATACAATCTTCCCAGTTCTTTTGACTGGTAATACTCTGTATGATGAATATAGCAATGTCATTGGAAGAACTGTAGCATTGACAGACATGACTGAAATTTATGATGCAAGAAAACAACTACATGAAGACGAAGTTCGTCTAAGAGAACAGTATGAAAACCTCAAACAGTCACATGATTTGATAACCACAACCCAGCAAAAATACAAAAACTTGTATGAAAAATCGCCTGCCATGTTACGTTCTATTACAATGGAAGGCTTTCTAACTGATTGTAATGAAGAATACGCAAGAGCTCTTGGCTATACAAAAGAGGAATGCATAGGCAAGTCAATGTTTGAGCATACTGCAGAGCGAAGTGTCAACGCATTAAAAGAGAATCTTGAAAATTGGAAGGATACACGTGATGTTGGACATTCTGAAATTTGGATGAGACGAAAAGACAATAGCATTTTTCCAGCCATGCTAACTGGTGACACCATAACTGACGCGCATGGAAATGTAGTTGGAAGAACTGTAGCATTGACAGACATGACTGAAATTTATGACACCCGAAAAAAGCTGGAAGACAAGGAAACTAAGATAAGGCAACAATATGAAGAACTCAAAAAATTAGATGTTGCAAAAGAAGAGTTTACCTCAATGATATCACATGAATTGAAGACACCACTTACTCCAATAATTGGATGGTGTCAGGCCCTCAAAAACCCCAAGATAATTGGAGAGATGAGTCCTAAACAAATCCAGGCAGTAGAGGCAATTCAATCAAATGCACTCAAACTCAAAGATCTAGTCAGTGACATGTTAGATACCCACAAACTAGATATGAAACAAATGAAATTTGACCACAAATACATTGACGTATCTGAGATGATGGGCTTTTTGACAAAGAATCTCCACAGTGTCATGGAGCCAAAGCATATAGAATTTGTCAACTCTACCACAGAAAGCTTGGTATTAAAAAGTGATAGATCAAGACTAGAGCAAGTCTTAAACAACATCATCCTTAACGCAGTTGACTTTGTGCCAGAGAAAGGAAGAATTGAGGTCAAAGCAGAAACCAAAGACGACAAAGTTCAATTCATGATAAAAGACAATGGCATGGGAATTCCAAAAAACAAACAGTCAAACCTTTTCAAACAGTTCTATCAATTAGATACGTCTGCAACCAGAAAACATGGCGGTTCTGGACTAGGTCTTGCAATATGCAAAGGCATTGTAGAGGCACTAGGCGGTCATGTCTGGGTAGATAGTGATACCGGCATGGGTGCTACTTTTTACTTTACCATTCCAATAGAAGCAAATGTTGCTACTCCAACAATTGAAGAAAAAATCCCGGTCTCAAATTCCTAAAGATATGAACGATATCCCAAGTTATTGTAATTTACAATATCGACTGATCCTTAATACATACTGTGCAAGGGTGTACCTATGAATGACAGTAAGATTGAAACTATAAGAGAAGAGATTCTAGCATTATTTTCTCATGAATTAAAAACACCGCTTACGCTCATAACTGGATGGTGTCAGGTCCTTCAAAGCCCAAAAATAATAGGGAAACTAAAAAAAGATCAACTGCATGCAGTGGATGTTATTTATTCTAATGTAACTAAATTAAAAAGCGATATTGAGGACATATTAGATACAAACAAATTGATTTATGGAACAATGTTGTTTTCATTTGATACCATTGAAGTAAACAAGTTGATTCAGAGAACCATCAAAAAACTTAAACCGCTTACAGATGAGAAAAATATTCGTGTCATAAATCTATCCACGGAAAAAATATTATTAAGAACAGATCCGGACAGACTACAACAAGTCCTAATTAATCTAATTTTAAATTCGGTTGATTTTGTGCCTAGAAATAAAGGAATTATCAAAATAGGTACAAAACAAGATGATGACCAAGTCATATTTTTTGTAATCGACAATGGCAAGGGATTACCCAAAAACATGCAAGAAAGCATATTCAAAAAACTAGTCCAGGAAGATTCATCATATAGAAGAAAACATGGCGGACTTGGTTTGGGATTATTCATATGCCAAGGAATTGTAGAATCCCTTGGAGGGGCGATTAAGGTTAGTAGCAAGTTGAAAAAAGGTGCCACTTTTTATTTCACTCATCCAAAGTATGGAAATGTAGCAAAATTCTCTTTGCTGCGACAGAAAAAACACATGGCTGTTTCAGAGTTGTACAGTCTTGTTGAAAAGACTAGACATGACCAGAGAGAAAATGAGATGATTAGACGATTGCGTGAATATGTTGAAAAACTAAAGAACGACGAATTTTTAAGATCGTTGGAAAAGATCAAACAAATGCACTGAAGATCAAATAATATCTTGAAGTTTTGATACTAGGCGTTTAGCATCATGTAATCTGTAATTCTACCAGTAACGGAATCTATTCGCACCTTTTCGAGCATAATTTTGTTGAACATGCCAATTCGTGCAGTAACTACCCACACATCATGCTCCAGAACTGCATCAATGGAATGTACCGAAAAATGTTGAGTAAGAAATCGTGTTGCTATCTCAATCGCTGTTCTTTTGTCGGTATATGGAACCATTATGGATTACACTACTAGGTAAAGATCATACATAAAGAATTTGTAAGATTCAATGATAACATTCTTCCATAATATTTTTCATGGTAGAGCCATCAACTCAATGGAGATAATACAAGATTTTGTTCAAGAACTATCTTTTTCTAGACTTTTTCTTTGTATTTTTTCTTTTGGCGGTTCTAGTTTTAGTCATCTTTCTTTTTGAAACCTTTGTTACTTTTCTTGATCTTTTCTTTGAGCGAGTCTTGTGCTTGGCAGGTTTTCGTTTTGCCTTTCTTGCCTTTGCTTTTCTTGCTTTTGCCAAGGCCAGTTTTCTTGCATTCTCCTTTCTCTTCTTGGCTGCAAGTGCTGCCATTCTTTTTCTTTTAGCAGCCGCAAGTGCTGCCATCTTCTTTCTTCTCTGAGCTGCAATTTCTGCCAATTTCTTTTGTACTGCAGCCAAGGCATTGCCTGCCTGTGCTTCAAGTTTTAAAAGAGACTCAAACTTGGGTCTCAAGACAGATTCTGCTTTGGTAGAAGACTTTAGCTGTTCAATCAAAGCAGGCTTGGTGTGACCTTGTTTTTTTAATAGACCATCAATCTTGGCCTTTTCCTTTTCACCTGATTCTATTGCCTTGTCTAGTCTAGCATGACCAGATTCTCTTTCTTTTAGTTCAGAATGTAATTCGGCTATTTTTTCATCAATATACTTTAATCTTTCAGCTACAGAGTTCTTGTCTTCAGACCCATATTCACTTTGCTGGGTTGCCTGGTCTTTTGCATCCTGTTCGTGTCTTAGTCGCTCTTCTGCTGCAATCTTGAGCCTCTCAATGCTTGCCTTTTGGGACAAGTGCTGGTTTAGGAGCTGGGCCACGTGGTCTCTAGCCCTAGTCAAGTCTTCCTTTTTCTTCTCCAAGGCAACAAGGCCTGATGACGATCTTCGTTTTTTAGAAACAGCCTCTTTTAGTTTATTTTCAACCTCTTTTCGTAATTTAGATACTGCGGCTTTTTTCATACTGTGTGATTTTAAAAGCGCCTCAAGTGATGCCATGTGATAATTGAGCCTTTGTAATCGATTAAGTTTTTGTTATGATCAGTATTTGACATATGAGTTAAAATTTTCAACATATTTTTGATCTTTTTAGCAAAATTGCGATGTTTCAAGTACCACCAAGTAGATTTTATTTACCAAGTACATCCAGAAAACATGGATTTTCATCCATCACAACTCCCAATTGCACATTCATTTCAGATAGATGACGAGCGCAAGGCCCCCGATTTGGCTGAGCAAATGATAAGACTTGGTTTTTCAGCACAGAAAGGTGCATTTAGGATAATCATGACCAAAGAGCAAAAGTCTGCAAAAAAGATTGGCTTTACAATTATGAACGAGCTTAATTTTGGGTTGAGAAAAGCAAAACAAGAGCGTGACGTGAGATACTGGATATACAGTTATGACACAGATCACTATGCAATGGTTCTGATAAGCTCAAAGGTCATGGAAGAGTTAGGATTTTGATTTCTCAAAGATAAGTTCTATCTTTAATTTTTTGGAAATTATATTTGCAATCAATACACCAAAGATTACACCTGCAACTATAGTTGATGGATATTCTTGTAGCAGATACAATCTGCTTATTGATACTACTGCAGGATATATCCATAAAAGATAGCAACCGCGTGGAAATCTTTTGGATAATGCATATCCTATGATAAATGCAAATATCGTGGTTCGTACTGTATCACCTGCAGGAAAAGTGCCATCTATAGCACATGGCACACTTACATCTGCACCAGATTTTATTGCCAAGTGTGCACCGACAAAATCAAGTGCCGGTTTTTCATATCCAGTATAACATCTCATGTATGACGCAACCATTGTACCTATCAATAGTGAGAGAAGTAGTACCAGTCCAAGGCGTCTTGTTCTTTTCATTATAAACAACACAATGCTGACAAATATTGGATACAATACCCATCCAAGTTCTGTAAACACGCCCATTGTGAGGTCGATGACATGGTTTCCCGCAAGTTTTGAAAGCGTTGTTTCAAACCCCGCATCATATACCAGCACTAGTTTTGCAACATCTAGATAAAGTAGAATCAACAAAGCCAGCAATAGTAAGAAAAACGCCCTGCTTCGTACGTCAAAGATCATGCCCTGCAATGAAATCCTCTCCTGGATACAAGCATCTAATCAAATGCTTGATGTGACCATATTAAAATCAGATTGCCTGCTCTTCATTTTTGTTTTATCACGTACAGCCACACGGTACCAGATCGGAGATGATTTGCTGTTTATCTAAAAGTGATAATCATATTCTGTTTTTTTATTCAATAATGAATACACTAGTCTAGAAACCGTGGATGTGTCTTTATACAATCACACCAGTCTGACACCTCTCCAATCCACGGTTTCTAAAAATTCAGAGTATCCACCTAAAATTATAATCCAATTTTATACAAGACAGATGTGGTACACAGGAATACAATAGAAAAAAGATCGGGTAAAAAGTTCCATAGCATAATAGAGACTAAAAGATTTTAACCACATCCAAAGATAGAAACGATATTGAGAATACTAACAATCAGCGATTTTGATACAAAGGGTAAGACAGTATTTCTCAGAGTGGACATGAACTGTCCCATAGATCCAGTTACAATGAATATAATTGAGACAAGTAGAATTCGAGAATCTACTGAATCGCTCAAAGACCTAGAGGGTGCAAAGGTAGTGATTGGCTCACACCAGGGAAGAGTGGGTAACAATGACTATACCGGAATGGAAAAACATGCAAAGGTGTTAGAGCAGATACTTGGTCGCAAGATAAAGTACATTGAAGATGTAATTGGTTCAGACGCACAAAGAGAAATTAAAAACATGAAAGATGGCGATATCATACTACTTGATAACCTTAGATTATGTGCAGAGGAAAATTACGAGTTTTCAGCCTCTGATGCATCTAAAACAATAATGGTGCAAAGACTATCAAAATTATTTGATATTTGTGTACTAGATTCATTTCCAAGCTCACACAGATCACACCCATCAATAATCGGCTTTGCACATGTTCTTCCATCATGTGCAGGAAGGTTGGTAGAGCGCGAAGTAAGAAAACTCGATGAAATAATGACTGTAGCCAAGGGGCCACATGTTGTAGTTCTTGGTGGCTCTAAGGTAGTTGACAGGCTGGAGGCAATAAAGGAGCTAATCCAGAACGGTAGGGCAGACCAGGTTCTTCTCACAGGAGTTATTGCAAATGTCTTTTTGAGAGCCCAAGGAAGAATCAAGTTCCCACTAGGAATCAAGAGAGAAGAAGAGATTGTATCCAAGGCCCATGCTTTGATTGGTGAATATCCAGACGTGTTTTCAGTTCCAGTAGATGTTGCAGTTGAAAGAGACGGAAAAAGAGAAGAAATGGATGTCCGTGAACTTGCAAAAGGCGAGAAAATATTTGATTTGGGTCCAAAATCAGTTGAGTATTATTTAAAGTCAATCCAGAGTGCAGGAACTGTATTCATGAGCGGTCCTGCAGGATTTTTTGAAAATGAGAACTTCAAATTTGGAACCGAGTCACTTCTCAAAGGAGTAGCCAATTCATTTGCAACTACAATTGTAAGTGGAGGACATCTTACTGCAGCACTGAAAAGATATGGTCTTGCCGAAAAGATAAACCACATCAGCACTGCAGGCGGTGCATTAGTACTGTATCTCACAGGTGTAAAACTACCAATGATTCAAGCATTAGAGGAAGCCGCCACCAGATATCGTTCTAAATAAAGTTGGAAAACATACCTACAAGAGATAAAATCAAGATAGGAATAACAGTATCCATAGTGCAAAAGCAGGATCAACGCACTGGAAAACTAACTGATGGCATCGTGAAACGAATTCTTACTTCGAGCAGTTTTCACCCACATGGAATCAAGGTAGAACTAGAAAGCGGCAAAGTGGGTAGAGTACAAAAGATATTGTAATCTTTTGATTTTATTGTAGTTTTGAGTTACCATATGGAAAAACAATCTAATCTACAGATGTTTTTGTTTTCTATCTGCTTGCAGCGTTGATCTCAACTGCAGCATCATCCCAGAGATCAGCACTGCTTGCAGTCCAGCCACATGTTACTGCTCCAGGTGATTGTACCATTGTCGAGCTTGATGCGCCTGTTATGGCATCAGGTACATTGACATTCCACTGTTGAGTACATGTTGGAGAAGAAAGTGTAGAGCCGCCATAGATTGAAGGCAAGTCAAGCACCCAATCGTTTGCATACTTGGTTGTTAACGATATGTTTGGACTGTTAGGATTCACATTGTGTTTTACAACATGTGTCGGTATTGGAAGAGTCTGGTTTACACCAGAGAAGGCATATGCACCAACTACAGCTTGTGTTGGCCCGTTCATTGTAACTATGATATCCCCTGAACCGGTTGGATTTGCAAGGTACCAAAACTCGGCATCGTTGTTGTAAAACGAGTATGCAGATCTTGTCAGAGGCACTCCGCCAAAGGTAACTGAGGTGACATTGTTGTTGTTTGCGCTAACTCCAACCAACAAAAGCTGGTTGCTACCGGTTCCCGCATTAAAACTTGATAGTGTCATCTGGTTTGATGAGGATGTTGTTCCAGAGGTTGACTGGACGTTGTTTAGTGTTATGCCGCTTGTGCCAGAGCTGCCGGATGCAGGTGTAGCGCTTGCCTCATTTGATGGGCCGGATGTGCCCACTGAATT
>JAJPEA010000115.1 GCA_023252335.1 Nitrosotalea sp. | reverse complement strand
GGACTGACACGTGGTCCTATGGTTATGGATAAAGACGTAAAAGAAAAGATGAAAAAAGCATTAAAGATGATCCAAGATGGAACATTCAACCAAGAATGGATCTCTGATTATCAAAAAAACGGCAAAAACTCTTTTGATAGATTCATGAAAGAAATAGACGGTCACCAAATAGAATCAGTTGGAAGAAACATGCGAAAGATGATGTGGCCCGACTCGACAGAATAGAATTATTTTTTTGTCTTTGAAATATTTGCCTGGATAAAATCAATTATTGCTGGTAGTGGTGTCCCTGGACCAAAGTTTCCTAAAACTCCTGATTTCTCAAGATCTGGCTTGTCATCTTCTGGTATGACTCCTCCTCCTATTACCAAAACATCATTGATTCCCTTGTCCTTGATTGCCTTTGCAACTCTGGGAAATAGCGTAAGATGTGCGCCGTTTAAAAGACTGAGTGCAACTACGTCAATGTCTTCGTCTTCAACTATCTGGGCTATTCTTTCAGGTGTTGCAAACAACCCTGAATAGATGACTTCCATTCCTGCATCTCTAAATGCCCTGCATAGTACCAGTGCCCCTCTGTCATGGCCGTCGAGCCCTAGTTTTGAAACTAGAATTCTGATTCTCTTTGTTTGGGCTTTTTGAGACATGTATCTTCAAGTAACTTTTCTGTTTTAAAAGCTTTATTTGTTGATCATTTTCTGACTTTAATCCTAGTTTAGTCTTGACTCGAATCCAGCAGGAAAATAAAACCAAAAATGATGGCATTGAACCAACTAACGCAATTCCCCTGATGGGTTACAAGTCATGTTTATGTCAAGATCTTTACAGGATTAGTATGGGATCAGAAAAGAAGATATCTTATATTATAAATTGCATCATGGTTTCCAATAAATTTGGACTAGAACTAATTACATATTCAGGATAGCAGTTTAGCATTTCACCGTTGTCAATGTGGTAAAAATAAGGATCAGTGCAAGATGTATCTGTTTCAAATTTTGTATTGTCATATTTCCAACCAAATCCGTTTGCTATCTTACTGTCTGGATACCAATGACCTCTGACGAGTGTAATGGTATTTTTGTTATAATCAACTCTAACTTGAGCAAATAGTGCATTTGGATAAAGGTAAATTACATGGGGATGGTGTGTTATGGCGTCAAATTCTCTTTTTGTGACATACTCGTTGTGGAGTACGATTACCGTATGGTATTTTTCTAATATTGCTGGATCCTTGTCAACATCTACATCGGTAACATGTGCATAATGTTCTTTAATTAATGACTCATTTGCTTCACCGCTTGAGACAAAAGAGCCGTTGTAAATTTTTGGTATTGGTACTGTGAGGCATTTTTGGTCACATTTTTTAAAATAATAATCGTAAAAACCACCATGTAGGGGATCATTATCTCCATAGGCTGCTTGTGTAAAAAGTGGTTGTATGAATACAGCATGTTGATTTCTTCCTAGATGTATGTTATTTGCTTTGATAGTTATTCCTTGAGTGAGAACAGCAGAATGCAAAGATCTAGAATGTGGAATTGGAGTCATCAATATTGTAGCCATGATTATGAATACAAAAAGATGTACAAGTTGAAATAATTTTATCTTTTTTCTCCCCTTATCATGCAAGTATTTCATAGTTTTTATACTGCAGATCATTGTATTCGAATTTTTTAAAAATTGATGATGTATCTGGTATGATATTATCATCGTTAAATCTATTTATTTGAAATGAATCTATGTGATAGAAACAGTCTTTGTGAAATGCCTGTGATGTTGCCGTTCCGCATATTGTACATATCTGTTGTATGGGATCTCTACATTCCGCACATAATGAAAATCTTGTCAACGTGCCGCCGCATTTTCTGCATAATGTATCTGGCATGATTGAATCATAACAAATTATGAAATTAAAAATATAAATTTTCAGGACGAATTATCCATAAAAAATAAATTTAAAAAATATGATTATTAATCAAGTTCGATCCACAATTTATATTCGCTCCTACTTTCCTGCAATCCCTTGGATCGAATTATTTTTTTATAAATAGAAAGATCCATAAAATTAAAATATCCATTACACACAATATGTGACTAAGGTGACCACATTATGACGTTACCAACACAACAAGCTCCAATCATCCTTCTAAAGGAAGGATCTACGCAAACAAAGGGAAATGATGCACAAAGAAATAATATTCAAGCAGCAAAACTAGTCTCAGAACTAGTACGAACCAGCCTAGGTCCTAGAGGTATGGACAAAATGCTGGTCGATACACTAGGAGATGTCACCATTACAAACGACGGTGCTACCATTCTCAAAGAGATTGATGTACAACATCCTGCAGCCAAAATGATGGTGGAAATCAGCAAATCTACTGACAATGAGGTAGGTGATGGTACTACATCTACAGTAGTGCTTGCTGGAGCCCTACTTGAAAAAGCAGAAGAGCTAGTGACCAAGAACGTACATCCAACCCTGGTTGTAGATGGTTTCAAGAAAGCCTCAGAGAAGGCAATAGAAATTTTGCGACAAATAGCAACTCCCATAGACCCAAGAGATAAGAAACATTTGAAGAAAATAGCCACAACTACTCTAGCATCAAAGCTTGTTTCAACAAACTCATCTGAACTAGCTGATGTGGTAGTTGATTCTGTCTTGGCGGTGGCGGAAAAAGCTGGAGACAAGTACAGGGTGGATGTTGACAACATAAAGGTAGAAAAAAAGAGTAGTGGTTCTATAAGGGATACAAAACTCATTCAAGGAATTGTCCTTGACAAAGAAGTTGTACATGGAGCAATGCCAAAGAGAATTGAAAATGCCAAGATAGCACTTCTAAATGCACCACTAGAAATTGAAAAAACAGAATTTGACGCCAAGATTAACATCACTTCTCCGGAACAAATGCAATTATTCATTGACGAAGAAAATGAAATGATTAGAAAAATGACAGACAAGATAATCCAATCTGGTGCAAATGTGGTACTATGTCAAAAAGGAATTGATGACATGGCACAACACTATTTGCAAAAGGCTGGAGTCATGGCGGTACGAAGAATAAAAGAAAGCGACATGACAAAACTTGCAAAAGCAACAGGTGCAAGAATCATATCTAATATCAAGGAATTCAATTCTACTGACCTTGGAAGTGCAAATCTGGTAGAAGAAAGACAAGTAGAGGCAGACAAGTGGGTCTTTGTGGAGGAATGTAAGAATCCAAAGGCCGTGAGCATCCTTGCACGTGGAGGTTCACAAAGAATTGTGGATGAGGCAGAAAGATCTATCCATGATGCAATAATGGCGGTAAAGGATGCAGTTGTCTATCCTAGAATTGTAGTCGGAGGCGGAGCTCCTGAAGCACATGTTGCTCACAAGATAAGAGAGTGGGCAAATGCTCTTGAGGGTAGAGCACAGCTAGCGGCTCAAAAGTTTGCAGATGGTATTGAAACCATACCACTTGTATTGGCAGAAAACACTGGAATGGATCCCCTTGATACGCAGGTTGACTTGCGCTCCAAAAGTGCGACTGGCAAGGCAACATATGGGATTGATGTGACTAGTGCAAGGGTTGGCGATCTATCTGCAAAAGACATCTATGAACCGCTTGCTGTAAAAGAACAAGTCATCAATGCTGCAACTGAGACTGCGTGCATGATATTACGAATTGATGACGTGATTGCTGCATCAAAATCCCAAAATATTCCAAAACCTGGTTATGGAGGACCAGGTGGGGACATGTCTGGAATGGACATGTAACTCGTTTCTTTTTTTTGAAATGACAAATAATATTGATTTAATTTTTCATGTTTTGGGGAACAAATCTAGAAGAGATATTCTTGCATTACTTGCAAATGAACCATTGTACTTTAACCAAGTCTCAAAACAAATAGGAATTGGACAACAGGCCATGTTACGACACATGCAAGCATTGGCAGATACAGGCTTTGTAAGTACGTATGATAAAAAGAGTACATTTGGAGCACCTGATAGAAAGTATTATCGCTTAAACTCTTCATTTAATTTATCAATTTCTTTGTCTGAGGATGAATTTTCTATAGATTACAATGAAAAAAATATGTCTGATGGTAAATCCGACAAATTGTTTGGTAAAAGATTCAAACAAATTTCAAACGATCCAAGTCTTGCACTGGATAGTCTTCGCGCCGATCTTTCAGAGATGGATGAAGAAATTCAAAATCTGCAATCTAAAATCAATGATTTAAAATCAATTCGACAAGTAATCTTACAAAAAATTCATCAGATAGGTGACGAAAACTTTGAAGAAATGGAAAGAAAAATCATCTACAACATGATGAGAAATTCTCCATCATCGTTAACAGAATTATCTCAGATGATAAATGAGAACAAGTCTGAAGTAAAAATTGCACTCAACAATTTACAAAATAAAATAGCCAAAAGTAAAATGAAAACACTCGTGGAGGAAATAGTCTAATAAGAAAATTATCGGGTGAAAAAATGGATATTATTTATGTAGAATACAAGCGTTGTGAATTAAGTGGCATGTGGGATTTTACTGAATCTGATACAAAGACTTTCTATGAGGCAAAAGGTGAGCCTGCAGTTTTAGATCTTTTAATCGAATCAAATAAGAAAGAAAGTTACAAATTCAAAAAAGGGTCAATAGTAAGAATCTCTTCTAATGTGGTTAGATTCAACAAGGAAGATACAAAATAAT
>JAJPEA010000013.1 GCA_023252335.1 Nitrosotalea sp. | reverse complement strand
ACATTTACTTGTGCAATCCCTTTCGGATTATATCTAGTGCATTCTGAGCTCTTTCAGGTTTTGGCAATTGTATCATAAATACATTAGAGCTTCCATATTGTGAATTAGAAGACAGTGCAAGTAATGCAGTTTCAGCCAACGCTTCAAAGAAATCTACTGTCTCATTTGCATATATGAGAAATTTTTCTTCAATATTTCCATATGAGAACTGTAATGTAACTCTGACAAAAACATGGCCTAGTCCGTCTTGCAATATGTTGAGGTTTGTCTCAACAGAAACCGGTTTTCCTGCAATGATTCTCATGATATTTTCAAATTTTTTCCCATCTACAACAATGCAAGGCACTTGTTTTCCCTCAAAATCAAATAATGTTACTTCTTTGTGTCGCTGCAAGAGAAGCTCTTCAAGCTCGTTTGCCATAAGAGAAATGTGTGTGTGACTTTAAAAAAGATAACCCAAGATTAGATAATGCTTAACGTTTTTGCCAAGAGTTCAATTCGTTCATTGTCTTCTTCTGTGATTTTTTTGCCATTGTACTTGTTGTTAAAGTAAATCAAATCAACCACTTTGGACTTGTCCATTGTCACAACTGTAGCATTGTATGGAGTCTGGATCTTTTTGTTTGTAAGTATGACTAGTTTGTCCACTAGAGCAGCCTTTGAAATGTCAGAGATTTGCTCCAGATCAGGAATACCCAATTCGTTTGCAATCACAGCTAGTCCAACTTTGGATCCAAAATTGTCTTGGTAGACTGCATCTAAGAGTAGATTTTGTTTCTCTAGTTTTTGTATTGTGCCCATCTCTTGCGCAAAAACGGTTAGACTTTTTACTGCGTTTTTGATCTCTGCACCATCATTTCCTTCATTTCGTCGTATTGTCAGAAAATCAGATATTGGTATATTCATGATACTTCCCCTCACTCGCAGTCCAGGATAAGATTGTCTTATTGCCTCATCAATTACTGATTCATCAATTATTTTAGATTCTGATTGTGCTGCTTTTTCCATTGCCTGGTACAAAATATTAATGACAGAGCGAACATTTCTAAATTCTGTAAATTCATCGTACAAGACCTGGATTTTTTCATTCAACTCTTGTTGTTCTGCAGCTCCAAATTTACCATTCTTGTCTCCGTGTTTTATGTACTCTGTAACAATCTCGGCAAGTTCATCTTTAGAGTTTGAACCCGCTAGATCTATTTTGTAATTTGCCTTTTCTAGCCTATCAAATACAGATGGATTGGCGTTTTGGATCTCCAAGTAACCTGATGGTGTGGTTATCAGCAACAATACAGATGCCGGAAGATGTGCATTTATTATTCCCTTGACAAACTCAATTGAATCCTTGTTTCCATCAAGTTCATCTATTTCAAAGACTAAAATTTTTCCCAAAAATCTATGAGTCAATTTAGACATGGACGATAGCATTCCAATTAGCGTCTCCAGATTTTTAATTTCATCAAATGAATTGGATATAACATTTTTAATCAATACTGATTCATGATATTCAAACTTGTGAACTAGAAACGCAGTCAGGTTTTCCAAGGATACCGATTGTTTTCCAGATATGATATCCTCAGTCTTTTCTTTTATGGTCATGCCAGTGAGTTTGTTTACAAAGGTATAGTCAAGTGCCTTTTTTGCAGAATTGTCACCTTGTTCTGCATTTTCTTTGAGATAATTCAAGAACTTTGTACGTAACTGGACAAAGAATTCATTGTCAAATCCCTTCAATATAGCATCATAGATTCCTGAGACAGTCTTTGGTGATATGGTAGACAAGTCAACATAGGAGCACTCTGCATTGTGCCTGCCTTTGATGCTTTTGACATGCAAAGCCAAGTGGGTTTTACCAGAACCTACATCTTGCACTACGGTAATTACACGAAAATCTCCATTTTCTGCAGTCTTGCCACCTAGTTTTCTGTTTAATTCCTTTATGCATTCAACTATTGCAGATTTTGCCTCCTTGTGCCTTTTACCACCAAGTATCTTTGCATCTTTTTCTGTGGGGGTTGGGCTACTGGGATATGGGTTTAGTTCTAAATTATATGGATACATTAGATCTTCCTCACATAACCGTGAACTAGTCCGCGCATCACAATTCCTTCTTGGCCGCCTGATGAGATTTCATATCTATCTTGGTGGTTCTCTATCAAACTTGTTGTCATTTGGTAGAATTTTTCTTTGGATAGATTTTGATTCTCACAGACCTTTTCTCTGATTTTATCAAATGCAATCCATCCAATAGATGTCGAGGATTCGTTCAAGGAACTGTTAAAGACTCCTTCAAAATCATCATTTCTAGAAACACTCTCTCGTGATGAGGATCGTTCCAATTCTTCTTGCAGTACATCGGTATGCGCCTTTACTTTGGCAATAGATTGGTTCACGCCTGCAAACATGTTAAGCATTAGTTTGAATTTTGGGTCATTTTGGGTGACATGTTGAACATAATTCTCTCTTGTCCAAACAAAGTATGCCACGCCTTTTTTTTCAATAAATATTTGTTCATCTGCCTTTAATTCCTCAAGTATACTCTCACAATCCTTTCCAAATGTTTTTTTCAGGTCAGCCTTCTTTACCCCACTTATACCAGAAGCGTTGATCTTCTCAAGTATTTCCCCTTTCACATACAAGGCTCTACAAAATTTTATTTAATAGCCAAGGTGATACAGGATAACAATTTAGTGAAAAATTGTTACATCCAACACAAGAACAGGCACCACATGCAAGAAATTGCCCAGTAAAGGTACATCAGTCATATAAGGCATCAAAAGACTAGGTCTCATTGCAGAATGATGATTGGGTATTCTGAATATCATTTGATGAATTATACCTGGGGTATCTGACTGCTTGAAAAATATGAGACGACTCAAGAATTAAATCCTAAACAGCCCCTAGTAGAGTCATTGGAGCCACAAGATCCATGGAAAGACAAACTTACCGAGGACCAATATTTTGTGTGCAGAATGAAGGGTACAGAATCGCCTTTTACTGGAATATATCATGATTCAAAGGAAAAAGGGACTTACAAATGCACATGTTGTGGAACGGCATTATTTAGCTCTGAGACAAAGTTTGACTCAGGAACTGGATGGCCAAGCTTTTGGGAACCAATTGGGGATAACGTGAGAGCAGAAAAAGATACCAGCCATGGCATGCTACGAGTGGAGGTATTATGCAAGAAATGTGGTGCCCACTTGGGACATGTCTTCGATGATGGTCCAAATCCCACAGGCTTGCGATATTGCATAAATTCCATTTCGTTAAAACTTGAGAAATAAATCAAACATCGTGGTAATAGCAAAGTTACCTTGTTATTAATAGTACCGTATGATACCGTAATGTATGTTAAATTGCGAATTTTGTCCAAAACAGTTCTTTGAAACTGCAAATGGGTTGGTAGCAAAGACATTTCACGAAAGTCTTCACGATCCAGAATTAGTGAATAACTAAATCTGGTTCTTTTTTTATACAAAACAAAATTAAACCCTAACTCTTTTATCGGTTGCTTTCATTCTAAATTAAAGTGACTAGAGCAAAACGTACAGAATCAAAACCAAAAGATTCTACACATGATGTTGTAAAAAAAATGTCTTCAATTTCAGATGCTACCAAGACTCTGGCTTCTGAAGTAAAAACAATGTCAAAAATATTTGCAGAAAATCAAAAGATCTTGGTCTCTCTCAAGGACATGATATCATCAGTCAACTCTGCACTAGATCAAATTCAAAAGAACTCGAGACAAATAAACATAATTGAAGAAGATACACAACGCCTGTTTTCTGGAATGACCCAGGTCAAGGCACATTCCAACTTGATAGATAAAATAAATAATCAAATAAACAAACTTCAAGACCACGTAGAAAAAATTCGAGACAAACAAGAATCAATGCCAGATACCAATAAAATCATGCAGAGTATTGCCGATAATCTAGACTCTACTAGAAACAATACCAAAATGATAATGCATGTATCAGAAAAAACTGAAAAGGTACGTGAAGAGATAAAAAATGTAATGACCAAAGAGTCATTATCAAATATTACAAAAGAGATTGAAGAGTTACGCAAAGATACAAACGACATTGCAGCCAAAACACAATCACTTTCCAACCTGCATCAAGAGATTGATGAAGTAAAACAGAGTACCAAAGATATAGCTTCTAAAACTGGAAAAATGTCAGAATTGGAGGAAAACATATCCAATTTGAAAGGCGAGATTTCCACCATATCTACAAAGACAGATTCCATATCAGGTCTGAGTTCTCAGATAAGAAATGTTGGCTCTGAGATTGACTCACTTGTACAAAAAACAGAGTCGTTATCTTCATTTGGAAATGATATTAGAAACATCAATTCCGAGTTTATCAATTTCAGAGAAAACATGATTGATAAAAACAAGAATCTTGACGAAAAGATAGCAGATTTTACAGAACTATTAAACAAAAACTCGGCATCCATATCAGAATTTAACAAGAAAACATACGAGATTGCACAACAACTAGAGGATGTTCGTAGTGTCACCCACAAGACATCTCAAAACACCTCACATGAGGTCATGGGTCTTCTTCGCTTGTCAGAATTCCAGTCAAATATCAGAATGCGTTCTGAATCAAAGTATGGTACACTAGATGACATTGAAAAGATGACAGGTCAAACTAGAGCCATGGTGAATCTGTTTGATAAAATATCAATAGAGGTAGAATCAAAGATGCCATTGCCTTTAGAAGTAAAACAGTGGAGCATATCCAAAATTCTTGACTGTGCAGACAGGTGGGAGATAAGATTCACAGATGTATTCAGATTGTTAATTACAGAGCTTGGCTCTGACATTGTAAAGCAAGCAATTAGAATTGAACAGGTTCGTGATCTTTTTGGCATACGAGCAGTGGATGAAATAAGACGTGAACTAAATATTTCCTAGCTTTCATCGTCTTTGTCAAGTGCTTGCTTTTTCTTCTTCAAGAGTGCAAAGATTCCAATAATTACTGCAACCCATATAACGCCAAACAACATGTTTGAGATGCTGACATACATGTATGGCGTTGCATCAAGTAAATTGAATACTAGTGTAGTAGCTTGAGAGTGGATGTTTAGCATGCCAGTATGAAATGCAGCAGTATCTGCAGATGTAGTTGAGACTTTGTCAAGTGTGGATGACATGGTACCAAGATCTCTTTGCATCATTCCAAAGTCTGTATCTTGTGTAGGAAATATCCAGACAGGGTTGCCAGATTTTGGCAATAGCTGCTGAACTGTTTTGATATCATCAGCAATAGCTTGTGGATCAGATGTTGCCTGGATTCGAATCAAAATTCCTCGAGATTGATCAAGTGGGTATATTGTAGTACCATATTCCTCAAAGGCCAAGACCACACCCACTGCAATCAACCCAATTATGCCTGCCAATGCTAGTTTATAGTAATTATTTGCCATTTTTTCTGCCTTTGATTCGACTCTACCTCTTGATTTGCCTTTTTTAAATGTTGAATGAGAGATACTAAGATATGCGATGTAAAGAAATCCGGCTACCTGAATTCCTATTATTGGCACAAATACAGGATTATTAGAAAATATTGCAACAAACATGCCAACTATACCATATACACCAAAAAATATCTCAAGTAGTGTAGTTTTTGTAAATGGAAGAGCATACGCCTTGTCCCTCCAATCATCATCATTTTTTATTATTCCAAATTTTGGTGTACGCAAAAACTCGTTTCTTTTTCCAAAGACCGCATCAAAGACTGCCACGGTATTGTTCACAGACATGCCAGCAGAATAGATTATCAGGTATAGATAGGAGAGCGTCTTTGACCTCCATTTTTTTGCATACATTTGTTGAATGACCAATATGTATGCAACAGGCCCCATTGCCAGGTAGGCAACTATGGTAAGTGCAGGCAATCCACTTATCACATAGAGATTTATTTTTGAGGCCAAAAGTATTGGTAAAATTAAAAATTGTGCAAGAACTAGTGGATGTACAATGTGTCTTGTAAGTTGAACAAAGGCTTGAATTTTTGTATCAACAGGTATCTTCTTTATTGCAACATCGCCAAGTAATTTGATTGCACATTGAATGGAGCCTTTTGCCCATCGAAATTGTTGTCTTTTTGCAGAATTCATCTGGACTGGAAGTTCTGCATCTACTACAATATCAGGTATAAAGACACATTTCCAACCCTTCATTTGTGCTCTATAACTTAGATCTAGATCCTCAACCAAGGTAGCAGTGTGCCACCCTCCAGAATCTTCAATGCATTTGGTTCTCCATATACCAGCAGTGCCATTAAAACTCATAAAGAGATGAGAGTTGCTTTTTGCTTTTTGCTCCACCAAGAAATGAAAATCAAGACTGAGGGCTTGAGCTTTTGTCAGCGGAGAATATTTTTCGTTAACATGGCCCCATCTGCATTGAACCAGTCCAATGTTTGGCTGGGAAAAATATGACAGTGCTTTTTTGAGAAACCATGTAGGAGGAATAAAATCGGCATCAAAGATTGCAACAAAATCGCCTTTTGCAAACTTCATTGCATTTCGAAGTGCACCAGCCTTGTATCCCTTCCTGTCTGATCTTCTTATATGATGAATGTCAAATCCTTTGTTTTTGTAATCTGCAACTAGATTCTCAAGCAGATCATATGTCTCATCGGTTGAATCATCAAGTACTTGGATGCATAACTTATCCTTTGGATAGTCTAGTGCACAAACTGCATCTACCAGTCTAGATGCAACATATTTTTCGTTGTATATTGGAAGTTGAAGTGTTACAGTAGGAATATCTTGTAGTTCTATTGAACTATTTTTTTTATGGCGTCTTGCAACTAGAACAAGATAATAAAAATTGCACGTATAGAGTGTGATTATCATTGCCATTGCAATGAAAATATTCCAGAGAAATTGTGTTAGAGTATTGGGAAGAACGTGCGTAAGCAATAGAGTTTTTCAACTACAGAGTCCTTATAGCCTTACCGCTAAAATTTTCATTAACCTTTCTTTGATATTTTTATTGCCTGGACTGGGCATACGTTTTCACAAGCTAGGCAAAATATACAATCAGGCTCTCGTGCCATCAAGGGTTTTTTCTCCGAAGCTGGATTTCCTGCAAACTCGGCCCACTCGTAAACTTTGACAGGACATGCATCAATGCATGCACCATCACCTACACATATATCATAATCAACTGAAACAAATTCTCCCCAAATTCCAAGTATTTCATTGCCTTTTCTCTGACCAAACACTTTGATCTTGTGACTAGATGGTGCAGTGAATGTTTCAACAACTTTGAGTTTTGATTTAAAGTCAACATCGATTGGACCTGGCTTGGCTCCAGATGGTGTCTCAGGTTCTGCTTCTTGTGCTACTTGTTGTCCTGGTTGAGGAGCTGCAGGTTTTGGTTTTGGTTTTGCATTAGGAACTATCTGAGCTAATGGAGTCATCTCTTCCAATGTTTTTAGAGCCTGCTCTGGTGTCATTTGTTTTATTTTTACATCATGCTCTATCATTTTATCAGCAAGAACACTATTTCGCAAAATTGTATCAATTACCATCTTTGCATTTGCATCAGCTTTCTTTCTATACTCTTTAACCCAAAGACCATCGCCATATTTTTCAACTGGATATATTTGGTATATCATATCTACCACTTCACCAGTTACAATCTCGACTTGAACTTCAAGATCTATAGACTTGTATAGAGAGTCATCGGGGTCTGGCATGTTTTCTTCTTTCCATCGATATGTAGCATAAACTCTATCAGCAAATTTGTCCATTTCAAAGACTTTTTTAAATCCAGAAACAATAGAATCGATTTCATAACTATCTTCAAGTTTTATAGGAAGACGATAAAGACCAAGTTTGTAGCTGTGTAAAGGATAGACTCCTCTTTTTGATGTGGCCGATTGGACTGTATACACTTTATCCTTTAACAGGAGTGACATCTGTATATTGTAATGAAAAAAGAGTTTAAAAATGCTTCTTAATAATCAGGACAAGTCTCTTCTCGGATCTTTCTATATCTCTGTTCCATTTCCGTTGCATGCTCTAGTACAGCATCAAAACCACACTTGTCCTTTGGAAAATACCATCTGATTCCCACTTTGTGCCCTATTCCATCCATGTCGTAGATCATGCCTTTATCGGAATTGACACCATACTTTTCATCAATGGAATGCTCTTGCACAGTAAGACCACGTTTAGTCTTGTCTTCCAGTATAATGTAAACGGGATCATCAAGTATTGCATAGAATATACCTTTTTTTAGAATCGGTAGTTCTTGGCCAGTTTCGTTATTTTTCGATTGGGTTTCCAATCATATTACCCCATTCAGTCCAGGACCCATCATAGTTTCTAACTTGAGGATAACCAAGTAAATATTTTAAAACAAACCAAGTATGTGAAGATCTCTCCCCTATTCTACAGTAACATATGACATCCTTGTCTGGCGTGACACCTTTTGTTTCATAAATTTTCTTGAGTTCCTCTACTGATTTAAAAGTGCCATCAGTGTCATTTACTGCGCTAGCCCAAGGAATATTATTTGCATTTGGAATATGTCCGCCTCTTTGAGCATGCTCCATGGGATATTCCGCAGGAGCAGTTATTTCGCCTGAGAATTCTTTTGGTGAACGTACATCAACTAGAACGGTATCTTTTTTGTCTAGTGCTCTTCTTACATCAAAGAGATACGCACGTAGTCCTTCATTTGGTGGCTGGGCAACATAATTTGTTTTTTGTATTTTTGGTTCATCTTTTGTATAGGGTTTGTTTTCAATCTCCCATTTTTTTCTTCCACCATTCATTATTTTGACATTTTCATGTCCATAATACTTGAATATCCAAAATACAAATGCAGCAAACCAATTGTTAAAGTCGCCATACAAGATAACTTCAGATTGCGTAGTGATTCCATTTCTGGATAGTAAATCTTCAAATTGTGATTTGCTAATAATATCTCGAGTTATTGGATCGTTAATGTCTCGTTTCCACCAGATAAGACTAGCCCCTTGCAGGTGTCCTTGTCTGTAGGCATTCTCAGGATCATAGTCCACCTCTACAATTTTCAAGGTGCTCAAATTCTTTGAGACTGTATCGGTATCAACTAAAACTTGTTGTGCATAATTCATGTTGTCTCTATCATCCTACTAACTCAAAGGGTTCTTAATATTTTATACCCAACCGATGCTTTTTAAGTGAAATTAAAATTACTAGTTTCTATTGGAACTCCACAATGTTGCGCTAGTAAGTAAAGTTGGTTCAAAAGAATCTGAAGACGCAGTAAAAAAAGTTGCAAAAAAGCTACTTGCAAAAAAAATCAAGGTGTATACAGTCTCACCTGGGGATGTAGATGGAGCCAAAAAAATCAATGATTTGGAAGATCTCAAGACTACAAAACTTGACTTAACAATCACCCTAGGAGGAGACGGAACAACTCTACGAACTTTTAGATATCTGGAAAACGAGGTTCCAAATCTTGCCATAAACGTAGGAGGAAACAGAGGCATACTATCAGAGATAACACTTACCCAGATTGACACTGCCATTGAACAAATTATTGCAGGCAAGATTTTTTTTGACAAGCGAACTCGGGTAGTTGCGTCTTGTGGAGGACAAGACTTTCCTCCAGCATTGAATGAAATTTACATAAACAGACAGAACTTGACTAAAACATCATTGTTTGAGATTAAATTTCAAAGTGATACTGTAACACAAAAAATGGATGGTGTGATTGTTGCAACTCCAAGCGGTTCAACTGGACATTCATATTCTTTAGGAGGCCCAATTCTTCACGAAAGTTTAGATGTTCTCATAATTACTCCAGTTGCTCCAGTAAACAAATTACCATCAATTGTTGTTCCTGATGAAAAAATTGAGATCATTAGTACTCATGATTCAAACATAATCATGGATGCCCAAGTTATCAAGACTGCTAGATTTGATGAAGTGATAACCATTAGAAAATACAAAAAACATGCCGTATTTGTAAGACTACAAAAACAAGGTCTAAGACAGATGAGCAAGCTTGGTTTTTAGAATCTTGGATGCTACATCATTTTATGCAGGAGTACCATTTTCTTCACAAGAGCTGGGATTTACAACTCCTCTAGTTTTTGAAGAGATAAAACATATTAAAAAAAGTCATGATGCAGTACAGACTCTAATCGATTTGGGTAGATTAAAAATTATCGAGCCAGAAGAAAAATTCACAAACATGGTTTTGGAAAAATCAAAACAAACAGGAGACTATTCCGAATTGTCAAAAGAAGACATATCAGTACTTGCACTATGTATGCAGCTAGACGGAGAACTAGTAACTGATGATTATACTGTATCAAATGTTGCAAGACACTTGAATTTCAAAGTCATTCCCATTATGACCAAGGGAATATCCAAGACATTGGACAGTGTGTACACTTGTCCTGCTTGTAACAAGAACTTTGAGAGAATGTCAGATTGTCCAATATGTGGAAGCAAATTAAGAAAAAAATCATCCAAGAGAAAGTCTTCTTCCAATCCAGTCCGCAATAGAGCCATCGTATAGCCTTACGTTTTCATATCCAGCCAGTCGTAATTGGGTAAAGACATTTGCGGCCCTATGGCCAAGTGCACAGTAACATACCAATTCCTTGTCTTGCGGTATTTGTTGTTCGTTAAAAATTTGCACGAGTTCATCTTTTTCTTTAAAGAGCAAACCTCCTTCTCCCACACCATCAGTGAAAGGAAAAAGTATTGCATTTGGTATTTTACCTGCCATAAACTCTTGAAAAGATCTAGCGTCAATAATGATTGCCGTGTCAAGTTTTTTGTAAAGCTCGTCTGCTTCAATTCTTATCAAGGAATTTATTTTTGGAGTAAATGTAGAAACCATAGGTTTTGAAATTTCTCGGGTAACTGGAAGACCTTTTTTCTGCCAGGTTGTTATTCCGACATCAAGAATTTTTGTTTTTTCATGTCCAAAATATAAAAATGTCCAAGCTATTCTTGCAGCAGATGGATCAAGATAATCTCCGTATATTATCACAGTCTTTGACTCATCAATACCAAGCAAACCAAATAGAGTTGCAGCTTGGCCGCTCTCAATTACAAGATTTGCACCATGCTCATTGATTTTTACAACTTTATCAATTCCTAAAGATTGAGAATTTGGAATATGGGCATAAGAATATGGCACGTTTCCACGAGAATCCAATATTATAACATCTGGATCATTATAGTGCTCTGCCAACCACTGGTATGAAACTAGCAATTATTTGGTTAGAACTATTTTGGCATATTTGAACAGTGACTCATATGTCATGCAATGTCTTTTGATCAGTCTTTTTTGTATCCTTGTTTTGTGCATCAAGTATTTTGCGTATCTTTTGAGCACGAGCCTCTCCCATTCCAGTTATTTTTGCCAATTCTACATAGGATGCATTCAGTGAATTGCTTGTGGAACCAAATTTTTCCAACATTCGCGTAGCAAGTTTTTCTCCAACACCTGGCAGACTGCATAAAATTGATAGTTGTTGTTGTTTTAGATCACCAGACTTTCTAATTTTTTTAAGAAATGGTCCCTTTACTGCACCTTGTCTTGCACACATGGATATCAACAATTTAGCAGTATGTGATGCATTAGGGGTTGGAATTACAGGTATTTTAAAATCCAATACCACAGAAGACATGGCACCATAGAACACCAGTGGATTTTCTGTAATTTTGTCTATTTCGTCAACATTTCCTTCTATTATAATAGCAGGATGCTCAAAGTGTTCCTTTAGTCTGCTACATTGATCAAACAATCGCCCATCAAAGACTGATGAAATAAAATCATTAACGCTTTTTCTCTCCACAATGGTTTCAGGTGCAACAATATAATCCCCAACAGGCAAATTCATTGTTTCCACCTTTACTCCAATTTGTTTTATAAGATCAGGAATTCCACTCTTTTTCTCCCTCTCATCAATTACCATTCGAAGATCTTCAATTTTCAAACCAGTATGTTTCTGTAAATTATTTATTTAGGAGTATCTGTCTTTGGTTGTCCTGATGGCGGAGCAGGCCCTCTGAGCATTTCGCGTATCTTGGCTTCAGCTTCTTTGAGGTTTTCTTTAATTCTAGATTCTTGCTTAGACAAAACTGTTAGTCTAGTATTTGCAAGCTCTTTTTTTTCTTCCAATTCTGAAATCAATACAGTCTTGGTAGATTTGACAAGAATTGATCCTGCTGTCCTGTAAACTATATCATCATCATTTGTTTTTTGTAGAACCTCTAGTGCACGTTCAGTTTCCAAGTGTTCTGATTCAAGGTGTTGTTTCTGCATCATAATAGACTGGAGATTTTGTTGCAATTGTTGCATTCGGCCTACTTGTTCTTGCAACCATGGAGGAATTTGTTGTTCGCCTGATGACATGAATGGCTGACCTTCTATTTTGCTTATAACCCTACCGCTTCGATTGAATCATTACTTGTCTGTACAAGTCTTAATGTAGAATTCAGATTTGCACGAAGATGTGAAATTTCTTGTGCATCAATTGTGATTATGATTTTTTTATCAAATGAAAAATTTGTTTTCGTAGGATTTTCATCATAGAATTTGTTATCAGTTTCAATAGAATGAAAAATTGATTTCGTTTTTTTTCCTGCAGAAATTTCTATTTTGGCATTATAGTTTGACATCGTATGCCAAGCCAGCTACTTTGAAATTGCATTTTTTACATGCCCATATTCCTACTGCTTCTCTTCCAAATCTCTCAGAGCCACATTGTGGACATTTTCTCTGTGCTTTTAATTGTCTGTGCACTGAGGTGTATTTTTTTCTTGGTTTGAGACCATACTTTTGACCAAGGCCTTTGAGTGAAGCAGTTTTACTTTTTACCATTTCTACATCAACTTCTCAAATTGCTTCCTTATTTTTCTTCCTACAGCAAGCGCCATTTCAGAGCATTCCAAGAGTTGTTCAGCAGTAAATCCATCACTTCCTCCTTTTTGTACAGCACAGATGTTGCCATCAGAATTTGTTGTAATTGTAATTCTTGCATCCATACAAGATTCCTCATCTTTTGTAGGATCAACAACAATGTGGTCACCAATTCTTGCCATTGTAACAGATACAGGTAGTGTCTTGATCGGAGGCTTGGATGTTACCCCTTCGACTAGAACAGGTGCCTCGTCTTTTATTTCATATTTTGGTACAGTGCAAGAGAGAATGCCGGCTACAGATGCATAAGAGCATGCATCAAATAGATTTCCGCCAGAGTCTATCACGCTGCTGTCAATGAACATTCCAATAACAGATTTATCTTCAATTAGAACTAGTTGGTGCAGATCGATCATTTCAGTCTCTCGTATTCCCCTATCAACAACTCGCGCAAGTTCTATGACTTCTTCATTTGGTGGTCCAGGCTCTGCGTTTGGATCTGCCAATGGTAAAATCTCTGCAGTACAGATTAGAATTCCCTTGTCTCCAAGGTCTGGAAATGGTTTATCAGGTTGTATTTTTACACCAGTGATAATTTCAGTATCACCTAGTTTTACTCTAGCAGAACCATTTGCCTTTGGAATAACCCCTGTTTCAATAATTAATGGTCTTTGCTCATCAAGTGATCTACCATCAATTCTTTTTCCAGTCTTGAGCAGATCAAGTATTTTATCTCGTTTTAGTTGATCTAGTATTAGAGAATTCAATTTTATTGCTCACCGTTTTGAAAGTATTTTTCCATTAATGCTTTTCGCTGGACTTCATAAACGCGTTTGCAACCTACTAGAGCAGTTTGCATACAGGTCTTGAATTCCTCTGGTTTTAGCATACCATCAAGCTGTAAAAGTGTAATTTTTCCCATATTTGGCATCAATGCAACTGGCATGTCTGCCTGGCCTTCCTGGTCTTCTTCGTTGTTTACATCCAAGACTATTCTATCTGCAACTTTTCCTGCAGCACAAGCAGATACCAAATCACGCATTGGTATTCCTGCATCTGCAAGAGCAACTGCTGCTGCATCAAGTGCAGCACATCTTGAACCACCATCTGCTTGAAGAACTTCAATGAATACGTCGATTACAGTTCGTGGATAGTCTTTTAGTATTACAGCAGGTTGTAATGCTTCCTTGATAACTTTGGAGATCTCAATTTCTCTTCTTGATGGAGCAGGATTCTTTCTTTCAGTTACAGAGAAAGGAGACATGTGATATCTACATCTAAGAATTCCAGAATCTGGATTTGCCATATGTTTTGGATGTACATCTCTTGGACCAAAGACTCCAGCTAAAATCTTGTTCTTTCCAAATTCAATATATGCCGAGCCATCTGCATTTTTTAGTACTCCAACTTTAATAGAGATATTTCTAAGCTCGTCTAATCTCCGTCCATCACATCTAATTCCATCTTCAGTCATTAATTGTGTCATTGTTTTCACCATCGGGTACCCCAAGCATAGATTTGACTCTTTCAGTCAAGTTCGGCGTATGCGCGAGGGCATCGATCATTTTCACTGCTTCTACTGCCTTTAATAATCCCTCGGAATCTTCGCACGATATTACTATCCATCCGTTTTGACCTATTGTTATAATTGCTTTAGTAGCCATCTCTATTGTTTGAATCATAGAACCTCTTTTACCGATCAGTCTGGGCACTTTACTTGGAGATATAGTAACTAGTTCGCCTGAATCAATTTTTCCAAGATCTCTGTCTTGTACTGTAAGAAGAGGATCTCTTGATCTATCAAAATTAGCAATTCTAGTTGCAACCAAATCACCAATATCGAGTCTTTGTCTTAGTTCATCCTTTGTAGGAGAATAATCTCTACCAAAAACATCTTGAGCAGGCAAAAATCCAACAAAACATGAATTTATGTCAAATTCCCAAGAAAGTGGCGAGGTTCCAATTACTTTGCCAATGACCAAGTCATTTGCCTTGGGCATGTAGCCCCCAGTGAGAGGAATTACTTTAACAGAATTTTCAAAAATTTCAGATATACCAACACATGTTGAAATCATTCTCTCTCCATCTTGGTATACATTTTGTTCAGGTCGTAGAGGCCCAGTTGCTATTACATCGCCTGGAATAACGTATCTTCTTTTTACATCCATCATTTCGCAACCTCAATAGAAGCAGTACCTTTTGATACAGAGCCTAACCTATCCATTACATTTGCCCTTGCCGCCGCCGGTATATCTAGTATTACTTTGAGTGAGCCGTTTGCTTGCCATTCTTCTTTTTTCAAAGTTCCAAATGACTTTAACACAGAATAAGATTGAGCTGCAAATTGTGCAGGTACCAGAATTTCAAGAAGCATGTTTTCAGATTTTAATGGAATTATGGAGCGAAGCTGTTCAATTATTTCTTTTATTTGCTCATCAGTATTTTTGAAAGGATCTACTGACACCCTTGCATCATCCATAGCTTGTTCTATTCGAAGTGGTGGATGCGGCAGATGTGATCGTGGATCAACATAGGTTTTTGAGATAAAATCCACTATCTGTTTACGTTTTTCAGAGACCATCTTTCTTCGTTGGTCGGTTGTAAGATTCAGATCTCCTTTTTGAAGCATTATAGTTGCAACTGCAGTTGCATCAGTGGTTTTGAATGCCTTCATTAGTTTCTCAGTAGATGCCCTAGTGCCTTTATTGGAATCAGAGTAAATTTCCTCTGAGATCAAGACACCCGAAATGTCCTTGCGTTTGCCTAACTTGAACTCCAGGGCAGGATCGGGTTTTACCAGTATCTCAAATTTTTCGCCTTCTACTGCAAATCTGACAATTGTTACCTTGGTATCCACAATTGAGGTAATCATGCCTCGGTATTTATCTAGATACTGTCAAGTTTTCGGGTTTATGATAGTGCCTTTATCTATAAAGAAAAACTCGCTAGATTTTTATTTGGAATTTCAGTCCTTTTTCGTAAGATTTGACTTCTTTAGAGATTGTGCAAGAAAGTGGTAACACTATGGTTGTAAAGCTAAAAGGCATACCTGTTCAATACGCTAACGCACTAAGACGAATTTGCCTTGCAGGAATTCCTACATTTTCTGTTGATGACGTCATAATTATTGAAAATTCCTCAGTTTTACCCGACGAGGGAGTAGCTCACAGACTTGCAATGATGCCACTGAGAACAGATCTTGAAAGATTTGTAGAACCATCAGCATGTGACTGCCACAGTGAACTTGGCTGTAGTCGATGCAGAGTATTGCTCATGCTAGATTCAGGTAATTCAGATACAACCCGCACTATCACATCATCTGAAGTTAGTTCAGAAGACGAAGTTGTCAAGCCAGTCAGTCCCAACATTCCAATTGTTGCGTTAGCTCCTAATCAGAAATTAAAAGTAGAGGCATATGCAAGACTAGGTAGAGGTAGCGATCATGCCAAATGGAATTCTGCTACAGTTTCAGCCCTTACATCTACAAATAATCCTGAAGAACACATTTTGACTATAGAAACAACAGGTAGCTTGACTCCAAAAGAAGTCCTACGTGCATCAATTGACGAACTCGAAAAAAGACTAGGCGAATTCCAAAAGAACGTAGCCACACTCGAGTGAAGAATCTATTATATTTGGGTAAAAGTGGGCATTATTACACATGACTAATCAGATTGTTATTCAAATGGTAAAGACCTTGCGTGGTGCTTCCAAGAAAAACAATGCCCCCATATGGGAAAGATTAGCAGATCTTGCCTCAAAACCAACCAGAGCAAAGAGAATAATGAATTTGGGTCAACTGGACAAATTGGTATCAGATAACGATATAGTAGTAGTTCCAGGTAAAATTCTAGGAACTGGAAATCTTTCGCATAAAATAACATTATGTTCATTTTCAATATCAACTACAGGTGCAAAAAAAATAACACAGTCAGGCGGAAAAATATCGGACATATCTCAGATTATCAAAGATCACCCAACTGGAAAGGGAGTAAAAATAATTGGTTAAACAAGTTACCGAAGTAAAATCAGCAGAAAAAAAAGTTGTGGTATCATCACAGACAATCATAGTTGATGGAACAAACATGATAGCAGGTAGACTTTGTTCCCATGTCGCAAAACTGCTCATAAAAGGAAACAGAGTATCAATTGTCAATGCAGAAAACATCATGATTTCAGGAGATAGAAAAATGATCATAGAACAGTATAGAAAGTTCTTGGAAATTGGAAGTATCAATAATCCCAAGTTTGGTCCATTCCACCCTCGCAGACCAGACACCATCATAAGCAGAATGGTACGAGGAATGTTGCCAAAGAACAAACCATCTGGTCAAACAGCACTGAAAAGATTAAGAGCTTACCTTGGCGTACCAAATGAATTAAGATCAAAGAAAACAACACAGTTTGATGATGCTAAAATTAAAAGACCTTCTCCATATTATACAACTCTAGGAGAATTAGGCAAAATGGTTGGGTGGCACGAATAATGGTGAAATTAGAAAGCTATTATGCATCTAGAAAGACAGCACGTGCACACGCATACATCACAAAGGGAGTAGGTCGTGTAAGAATTAACAATATTCCAGTAGAAATGGTTCAACAAGAAGTAGCACGTGAAATCATGCTTGGCCCATTAGAGGTTGCAGGAGAACTACGAAACAAAATTGATCTCTCAGTCAAAGTCAGGGGCGGAGGTTTTGTAGGACAATCTTATGCAAGTGCAATTGCAATTTCAAGAGCCATGACAGGTTGGACAAAATCCAGAAAGGAACCAAAAGATCATCCACTCACAAGAACAGTAAGAGAAGATCTTAGAAAACGATTGAGTGAGTTTGACAAGCACTTGTTAAGCGGAGATGACAGAAGAAAGGAACCAAAGAAATTTGGCGGCCCTGGTGCTAGAAGAAGAAAACAGAAATCATATAGATAGATTTGAAAGCTGTAATCTTGGCAGGAGGCCGCGGAACACGCGGACGGCCATTTACAGATTACATTCCAAAAGCAATGATTCCAGTCAATGGAAGACCACTTGTTTATTACATTGCCAAGTATTTGTCCAAGTTTGATATCGTTGATGAAATAATCATACTAGGTAATTTTTCAGGCATTGGAAAACAGATAGAGAAATACTTTGAGAACCATACTTTGTTTAAAAAACCTATAAAATTTACACAAGATTCGCAGAGTGGAACAGGAGGAGATCTTGTTCACCTAAAAACATCGCTTGGTAAAAGCAAAGAGTTTCTCCTGTGGTTTGTGGACAACCTGTGTCCAGTTGACATAGACAAAATGTATCAATTTCACAAAGATTCCAAGACGCATGCAACAATAGCTGTGAGAAGATATAGAAAAGAAGAGACAGGATTTGCCATAGTTAAAAACGGAATAATTCATGAATTCAAGGAAAAACCTACAATTGAATTACAGATGGCAGAGTGTCTTGGGATATACATCATAGACTCTAGGATAATCAATACGATCAAGACCAAAAGACAACGAAAAAAAGATTTGAATCTCTCTTATGATATTTTACAACCACTATCCAAGAGAGGAAAAATTGCTGCATATGACATAGGAAAAATCCAGTGGTTGGACATTGATTCACCCACACGTGTTGAGAGAAACAAAGAACTGGTCAATTCAATAATAAAGAAATTGGGCTAGATTTTGTGAGATCTCTCATAGGCTAGAATCTTGTTTTCATGTAGCAAGGTCACTGCAATATCATCAAGACCCTCAAGTAGAATTTTTTTCCAATGTGGTTCTATGTGAAATGAAATTGGTACATCATCTACTGTAATGGATTGACTCTCTAGATCTATCTCAATTTCAGATTTTGTTGAGAATAATTTTTGCAGGATATCATCTGATACTTTGATTGGAAGAATTCCGTTCTTGAAACAATTATTGTAAAATATATCAGCAAATGATGTAGAGATTATCACCTTAAAGCCATAATCATCAAGGGCCCACACTGCATGCTCTCGGCTAGAACCGCAACCAAAGTTATCTCTTGCAAGCAAGATCTTGGAATTTTTGTACACAGGATCATTTAAAACAAAATCTTTTTTTGGCACATCTTTCTCAAATCTCCAATCGTAAAACAAGTATTGGCCAAATCCAGTTCTTTGGATTAGTTTTAGAAATTGTTTTGGAATTATTTGATCAGTATCAACATTTACCTTGTCAAGTGGCGTAGCTATGCTCTTTATCTTTTTGAATGGTTGCATCTAGTTCAAATCCAATTCCCTTACATCTACAAAATGTCCATGTATTGCAGCTGCTGCTGCCATCACTGGGCTAACAAGATGTGTCCTTCCCCCA
>JAJPEA010000114.1 GCA_023252335.1 Nitrosotalea sp. | reverse complement strand
TTTGATGGAGAGCTAGAACCTATTGCATTGATTGCAGATACACGATAAGTGTAGGTTGTACCAGGAGACAATCCAGTATCAGAGTATGTAGTAGATGTGTTTCCAGTGTCAGAAACAATTACAGACCAAGAGCCACCACTTGATGATCTCTCAATTTTATAACCTGTAATATGCGATCCACCGTTATTTGCAGGTGCAATCCAGCTTAGATCGATCTGTGATGAAGATGATGCCGATGCAGCAAGACCAGTAGGGGATGAGGGGGCAGATAATTGAACAGGCGTAGATGTAGTAGCAATATTTGATGGAGAACTGGTACCTATCCCATTGATTGCAGAGACTTGGTATGCATATGTTGTATTTGGAGACAATCCAGTATCAGAGTATGTCGTGGAAGTAGAACCTGTATTTGATACGATGACAATCCAAGTGCCTCCATTAGTAGAGCGTGAGATTTGATAGCCAACAATGGCAGAACCGCCATCGTCACTTGGCATATTCCAGCTCAAGTTTATTTGCGAAGATGAAATCGCACTAGCAGTAAGACCAGTAGGGGGTTGCGACACAGTTACTGGCGAATTTGTTGTTGCAGATGCAGTGTTTGATGGAGAGCTAGTTAACAGCAAAGTGATTGCAGATACACGATAAGTGTAAGTTGTACTTGGGTGCAATCCAGTATCAGAATAAGTTGTTCCAGTGGAACCAGTGTTATATACGATAGTACTCCATGAGAAACCGCCATTAGAGGATCTATCAATTTTATAACCAGTCAAGAGAAGATCACCAAGATTTGAAGGAGTATTCCAAGATAAATTAATTTGAGAAGTAGATACTGCATGGGCAGAAAGATTCGTAGGAGGCTCTAGCACGACGGGCAATATCAAGGCGTTTGCAGTAGAAACAGTAGAGGAACATAGTATTAGAGTAAAAAATATCAGACCGTAAAACATTGCGTGCCGCTTTTTCACTATTTTTAGTTGGTTTCATTTGTTATTCTGGTATACATAGAAAATACCATAATGTCTTTACATATTTTATTTATGACACCATATAGAAAAACACTTTTTCAGTTTGCCCAGCACATTTGTTGCAGACAAATACAAAAATCATTATTTTACTAGAGCCTAGATTTGTAATTATAAAAATTTGCTACACTAGCAATGTGTAGCCTGGATGAATACTCATTTGCTACTTGGAGGCACTAGATGAGGGAACACATGAATGTGTTTAGGTCCATGTGGATGTCCTGGAAATGGAATCAAATCTCCAGGTATTGGAATCGGCCCGGGGTTGCTACTTAGAGCCTGTACCGCGTTTAGGGCCATAGGCACTAGCAGTATCATAAAGATCACAATGCCTAGGATAAGTACATTGTGTCTTTTCATGCATTATGCCATGATTCAATCATTATTTGACTATGCCACAAGATTACCATAACAATCTTCTAACAATAAAAACATGATTTTCGTTTATTTTAACCTGAGATGCAAATGACATATTTTTCTAGAAAAATATTACTTGATCATTAAAATAAATGAATCCTAACACACTTCAAATGTCAAACACGCCACAATTTTCCAGCATTCAAGAGCAAAATAATTATGACAAGGTAAGAGAGACACTGGTGTCAACCATTCTTGAAAAAACTCTATCAGATGCAGGAATTTACCACCAAGTAATATTGGAATTAGACATAAAATATGATTCAGCATTGAAAGATTGCTTTAGACATCCAAAATATTTCAGTACAACACTAGAAGACTATCACAGAGAAATGTACGATACCATAGTAACGTCAATCAACAGACATCTTGAGATATATTCTGACAAAAATTCCATAACAGAATTTCTGCACGCAATTAACCACCAGTACAAAAACTGGTTACAATGCAACATGTAGTATCATTTGTAAATGAACACATCACTCTAGAATAAAATTACAGAAAAAACGTTCAGGAATTTCTAAGCAAATTCAGATAACACTTGAGCTACATCAAATCATGTTGAATCAAAGTTGCGATGTTTGTTGGGACGACATTGACGAAATCGACATGGACACAGAAGTTAATTCTGATGGAAGTATCATATGTTTCAAATGTCAACTAGAGTCGGATGGGAATGTAAACTAGAGATCATTTTATGCGTGTCAAGTTATCAAATTCAAATAAATTTTACTCTACCATCAGTTTCATAGTTCTTGCAATGTTTTTGTCGTATATTTTCTCTTTCCAAACGGCTCAGGCAAGTGTCGGATATCCTTCAATACCGATACAAAATTTGAACGGTTTTACATGTACCGCAGGAATAGGTAGTGTGCTGCTTACTGGATACATTAACAACGGAGATACAGCTTTCAAGGTAATTTTTCTCAAGATGCTTGTTCTTGATAACAAAGGAAATGTACTTGCTACAGGATACGGGAACATATCAAATGTCAAAGCACATGAAGCAACACCATTTAATGCCATAGCCAGGTTTAGCGGTAATTTTACATCATGTACCGTTCAAATCGATAGTGCCATACCAAAATAAGCATAATTTTTAAAAAAATTATTTTCCAAACACAAAACATGTAACAAGCATACAGTTTTAGAGCCAGACTAGAGGATAACTTCATCTTTTTCCTACGATCTATTTTAATAAAAAAATTCGAGATGATCAGCAATGAAGACGCGTAGTGGATGGAGTATAATCAGGATGATCCTAGATGTAGCAAAGCTTGGGGCAACCAAGTCAGTGATAATGCATAACACATATCTTTCATCTGAAAAGACAGGTGTCTACCTCAAGTTTTTAGAAGAACACAAGCTAATAAAATGTGAACTTGGCAGCAGAACATACCATACAACTGAAAAGGGATTTGATATGCTTGATCAATCAAGTGATCTAAATGAGTTTTTGAATAGATTGGACCCAAGCTTTGCAGACATTGGTTCATCAGAAGAATTTTTTGACCAGATTAACTGAAAAACAGTATTATCTTCTAGAATGATATGATATAACATGATGTCACACTGCAGTAGTAAGCCATGTTTAATACGTATTAATACAAAAACAAAAGAGTTGACAAGAAAACCAAGTGTAGTCAAGAAAAAGGTGGAATAGATACTACATACAAATGATTTTGCTGCGAGAATTAACAGACAGCAAGCAATAGAAATCACAAAAAAATTTCTCGAACAACACCATAGTGTAAGTGGTGCCAATGCGGTTTTGAAAAAAGATACGTGGTTTGTTACAATGTATGTTGGAATGTCAAAAAACGCCACAAGGCAAGTGCAGGTAAATTCCAATAGTGGAAAGATACTAGGCTACACATAGATTGTAGCATTTACCCAAAATCACATCATTTTCATGAATTATCATTCAAATCGTAGATAATGCACTAGAAGAATCTTGCATAGCATCTTAAATAAATTATCATCATATGAGAAACGTGCAGGATATAGAGACAATAGGGATGCAGTTATCACCAGACAAAATATGGGATGTATGGTCCAAAGGCGAAGTGTTTGGAGGCAATGACCCAATTCTTTGGAGAAGAGATGCATGCGGTGCTTGGATCTTTCGTTCTCACTATGGCAGAAAAGACTCTGAATATGGATGGGTAGTAGACCGCATACAACTAGTCGAAGATGAAAACGTGGATGCAATTTCAAATCTACGCCCAATGCAGTGGCAAAACACTATACGAAAAGCAGATGGTTCCATAGACTGTCGCGTGACCTCATCTGGGACACATAATGACAAACCCATCGACAACACATCTGATCTCCTTGATCAATACATGTCAGGTTTTAAAAATATCTTCTAGTCACTCAAAAATTTGTAACCACCGGACTGGTAAAATTACATAGATTTCTTGTGTGTTAGTTTGTGTAAAAAAATGTGGGTTTTTGCATCAAGGAGTGTAGGGAGAGAAATGCGTTGTCCCATCATGTGATGTAGGACAAATCTATGGGAACCCACCAAACCAATCTATGGTTAAATTAACTATAGATAAAGTCATTGTAAGATTCTTCTATGGTAGATGTTTTCATCAATACAATTCAAAATGTCAGATTATACTAAAAAATTACTAGAACAATCATCAGTGATATTGAGAGAATCTTGAAATCACTTCTGTCCAGTACATTCAAGGTACCATCAAGAATAATTTTTAGGCATGGAGATATTGTTATAGATCGATAAACCTAAGAATTTTTACAGAGTCGATTCGCTTAATGGTTAAATTCTACAGATAATACTTTCATATGTGAAACACTATATACATAGTAGTACAGATAGAGACGATTTTTTAGCACTAAACATAGACAACAAGACCCGTCATGCAATACAAATAGCAAGAAAATTTCTAGAGCAATACAACTCTCCTGTAGTATTCAAGTCGGCCATGCTCATTGATAACATATGCAAGATAACAATGGACATTGGTCTAGCACATGAAAAAATTGTCCAAGTCAGTGTAGATATCACCACTGGTATGATATCAGAATACAAACAATAGATCATTTTCAAGGCATTTGGAAAAATTATAAGTTATTTTGTAGATCTCTCCACATTTTGTACCCAGAACATGGTTACTGTGTATTGCTGAGTAAACTTAATTTGCTAATATTTTCGGAAAAAAATATGTCAGCTTTTTCAAAAGGCGAAAGAGTTCGTATAATAGAACAAGAAAACGGCTCTGACTATGTATACCTCATAAAAGGCGTCAAGAAATACAGCAAAGGCGGAACACTATACTTGCTAAAGCTTCTTGATGAAAATCCTGTCTTGCGACTCTATTATGAGAGTGAAAAATCACTACTTGAGAGGATCTGCTAGAAACAATTTTTTTAATTATTTAG
>JAJPEA010000012.1 GCA_023252335.1 Nitrosotalea sp. | reverse complement strand
AGCCTCCACCAAGTCTTCTAATCTTGAATTAGTGCAGGACCCAATGAACACCCTATCAATTGTAATATCAGTAATTGCCATGCCAGGTTTTAGGGCCATGTATTTTAGAGCCTTTTCTGCACCCTTTACTTCTTCGGGATTTCCTCTCCCATATTCTTCCGGAAACGGGACGATATCAGTAACATCAGTTGTCATTGCAGGGTTTGTACCCCAACTTACTTGGGGAGCAATGTTTTGTGCACCTAGTGTAAAGGACTTGTCAAATCTTGCTCCACTGTCTGACTTTAGGTTCTCACGCCAGAGGTTTACATATTCATCATAATTTTGTGGAACATATTTTCTTCCTTTGAGATACTGGAATGTTTTTTCATCAGGTGCAATCAATCCAGCACGCGCCCCTGCCTCAATTGACATGTTACAAATGGTCATTCTTTGTTCCATTGTCAATTCAGATATTGTTTCTCCGCGATATTCAATTACAGTTCCCGTTCCCCCAGCAGTTCCAATTTTTCTAATAATGGACAAAATGATGTCCTTTGCAGTTACAGCATGAGGATTTTTTCTCTTTCCTGAAATGTTGATTTCAAAAGTTTTTGGTTTTTCCATCATTATACATTGAGTTGCTAACACATGTTCAACATCACTTGTACCGATTCCAAATGCAAGTGCTCCAAATGCACCATGAGTAGATGTGTGGCTATCTCCACAAACTATGGTTGTTCCAGGAAGTGTTATACCAAGTTCTGGACCAATGACATGGACTATACCTTGATTTGGACTGTGAATGTCAAATAGAGTGATTCCAAATTCCTTACAGTTTCTTTCTAGTGCTTTGATTTGAGTTGATGATGTTTGATCTAGTATAGGCAACGATCTATCGTTAGTTGGTACATTATGATCCATTGTAGCAAAAGTAAGATCAGTACGCCTGACGGTTCTTTTATTGAGACGTAAACCATCAAAGGCTTGAGGAGATGTGACTTCATGGACAAGATGTCTATCAACATAGAGTAACGATCTCCCATTTTCTTCTACAACAATATGAGAATCCCAAATTTTCTCAAATAACGTCTTTGACATTTAGATAATCATACTCTAGATCGTAGATATAATGGTATAAGACCCAGACTAGGGTTTGTAGTTGAACAATCCACCGGCTTGGATTATTTTGCCAATTAGTTCTGGAAAAGGCTTTATTTTGTAGGTCTTGTTCTTTGTCAGATTTTTAATCTCGTTTGTGGATATATCGACTTCAAGTGAATCAGTATCAGAAATGTCCTTGTATGCACTCTCGTCTATCTCAATTGGAAGTAAAAAGGCTCCATCTACTGCATTCCTGTAAAATATCCTTGCAAAAGATAATGCCAAGACTGCCTTTATTCCAGAATAAGATAACGCAATAGGTGCATGTTCCCTAGAGGAGCCACATCCAAAGTTTTTTCCTGCAACAATAAAATCCCCAGGCTTGACTCGTTTGTGAAAGTCCTTATCGAGTCCCTCCATTGCATGTGTTGCAAGCTCTGCATAATCATGAATCTTCAGATAAGGACCAGGCAATATCACATCAGTATCTATATTGTCCCGTTCATATTTTATTACAGAACCTTTCATTTGAGGTCCCTCGGATCAGTTATTTTCCCTGTAACAGCAGATGCTGCTGCAACAAGAGGTGATGCAAGATATGTTTGTGATTCAATGTGTCCCATTCTTCCCGGAAAGTTTCTATTTGTTGTACTGATACAAATTTCATCTTTTGCTAAAACACCCATGTGAGCACCACAGCAGGCACCACATGTTGGAGGTCCTACAACCACTCCAGCATCCATGAAAATTTTCAACAGTCCAGTATCCATTGCTTTTCGAAATATCGACATTGCAGCAGGCAATATCTCAGTTCTTATCTTTACTGTTTTTCCTTTTAGGATTTTTGCTGCAGCTTGTAAATCTTCCAACTTTGCACCAGTACATGAACCAATGTATGCCTTGTCAAGTTCAACAGATGACAAGTCTCTTGCAACAACTGTATTTTCAGGTGAGAATGGTTTTGCCACAATGGGTTCCATTTCAGAGCCTTCATACTCGTAAATTTTTTCATATTGAGCATCTGCGTCTCCATGAACTTCATTATATTTTGTAACCCCTCTTGCTGCAAGATATTCTCTTAATTTTTGATCCGGTTCTACTATACCACTTTTGGCGCCAGCCTCTGTGGTCATGTTTGTCAAAGTCAATCTACTTTCAACAGACATTTCTGATATGCCCGTTCCACCAAACTGCATAGTCTTGTATGCAGCCCCATCAGTTCCAATATCGCCTATTATTTTTAGTATCAAATCTTTTGCCATCACGTGATCTGGAAGTTTTCCATTTAGCTTAAAGTATAACGTCTCAGGTACCTTGAACCATATTTTTCCGTTTAACAAGACATATGCAACATCAGTATGTCCAAGGCCTGCTGCAAATGCACCAAGAGCTCCAGTAGTATTTGTGTGAGAATCCCCTCCAACATAGACTTCGCCTGGAAGCACCATTGCTTCTTCATGAGATAGCGTATGACAGATGCCATACTGGCCCATGCCATACTTGAAATGTTTCTTGATTCCAAATTGCTTTGTGAAATTTGTTAATAGTACAACATTTTGTGCAGATATCTTGTCAGCTGCTGGTACAAAATGGTCTTCTGCAACCCACACTCTCTCAGGATCCCATACTTTGTCAATCACCATTCCTTTCTTTCTTAATTTTTCAAATACTGCCAATACTCCTGGTCCTGATACATCGTGGACCATTACCTTGTCTACATTGACAAAAACTACATCCCCTGGTGAAACTTGTGCCTTGCCTGAAGCACGTGCTAGAATCTTTTCAGTAATGTTCAATAGTAAAAACCAACTTGAAAGAAATTAAAATGTTTGCAGAACCCTAAATAGTAATTACCATCTAAAATCAGACATGTCACTTGCAGTTTTACCTATAAAATCCACATTGAAAAAAGAACCATTCTATTTGTTTGAAAGTATCGTTACAGACTTGGTAAATGCCAACATCATTCCCCAAAATGGTGATGTTATTGTAATTTCAAGCAAGTATGTTGCAAATGCACAGGGACGAGTTTTAGAATATAGTCAAGTGGTGCCTTCTTATGACGCAGAAAAAATTGCCAAAAAGTTTCGCATGAAACCCACTATTGCAGAGATAATACTAAGAGAATCAGATACAATATTTGGTGGAATTCCAGGGTTTGTCATCACGTCATCAGATAACATCATGGCACCAAATGCAGGAATAGACAAGTCCAATACAAAAAGTGGAACACTAGTTTTGTATCCAAATGAACCATATCTTGGAGCAGAACATATTCAAAGAAAATTTCTGTTAAAGTATAATGTTCATGTCGGCATAATCATTGCAGACAGCAGATTGATGCCAGGTAGAGTTGGAACTGTCGGGGTTGCAATAGCATGTTCAGGGATTGAGCCTACGTCTGATCTGCGTGGAGAAAAAGACTTGTATGGAAATGCCCTCAAGGTAACTTTTCAAGCAGTTGCAGATGATCTTGCGTCAATAGCTAATCTAAAGATGGGCGAGGGCTCGGACGCGACTCCATGTGTATTGATTAGAAACTCTGGTGCAAAGATTACAGACAGGAAGATAAGAGAAAATGAGATGGCAATCTCGTATGAACAATGTGTCTATGTTCGCGGACTAGGAACAGGAATTTAAAACAACCATAGTTTTATTAGGGTTCAAATGGACGCCAAGCTATGGTAGAGTTTCTCACTAGATATCCCAAGACCATGGCTTTTCTTGACGGCAAGAGCGACAAGGTCAAGGTGGATACAAAAGGAGTAGAGCAGCTTACCATAGTTGTAAAGAAAAGCGTAGAAGAAATGCTAAAGATCTTTTCCAACGAGGGTTTTACTCATGTAAAGTTTGAGCACAAACAAGAAATGCAGATCGGTAGTGGCCTTTCATTGAAACTGAAAAAACCATGGGAGATGCATGTCAGGCTTTTAGAAATGAAGAAAGGCCTTGTTGCAATCCAAGCAGAAGTAGAGGTTTCGCGTGATTATCTACAACATCTCTTTTGTCAGAGAACACCGGTATTTTACGAGATAGAGACACTATTGAAAAAACACCAGATCGAATACAAGATTTGGAATGAGCGAATAAGAAAGTATGTCAATACCGTTCTTGACAACTATAAAGTCAAGCTTACAACTCCGAGTTTTCCAGTACTGGCATGGAAGCCCATGGTATATGTAATTGCAACAATAGGTGGGTTGTATCTATTCAAGTACCTAATGACAGTTTAGAAAACTCTAGTAAGATACTTGCAAGTTGTAAAAATTAGATATATTTTTTACGTAATTTTGTTGCATAAAATTTAAATTTCTATTTTTCAATATCGAGTTGAAACGAAAACCACGCGTTCTATAAAACCAAGTCTAATCATAATATCATGTGTGATTTTGATTGGAACACTTGCTATTTCATATTCCCAAGCCTCTGCTCAAGATTCCTCAATTCCAAGTTGGATAAAAAATACTGCCAAGTGGTGGTCACAAGGTCAAACTAGTGATTCGGATTTCTTGCAAACCATACAATATTTGATAGACAACAACATTCTCCATGCTTCAAATTCCGTCCAGTATAACCAGTCAGACTCTATTGTTGGCAACATGTCAGGGGTTTCAAACAATCAACTTGCTGCAAAACTAAATGATTTGCAGACCAAGTACAATTCCCTTCAAACAAAGTACAATTTACTAGTTCAACAAGTATCAAGTCTTGGAGATCATTCATCAAATACACAAGATAACAATGCAACAATATCTGCCGTTGCTGTAAGTCCAGTGATTCAAAGTGATGGCTTTTTTGAGACCACATCATACCAAGGAGCAGTACTCAAAATTACAGTAGATGTTCGTGATGGCACAGGACTTGTTTTGGTAAATACTGCTATTCCAACAGGAGTAGATTTTCAGACTTCGGCCAAGACAGCAGTAACAGTAGCTCACAATGTTACTGGAATTGATCTATCAAAGAAAGACGTTATTTTCTCAATCAGTACGGGAAATAACCAAAACTTGCAGGCAGTGGATGGTGGCAGTGCAGGAGGCGCCATGACAGTTCTTCTCATCTCAGACATACTTGGTAAACCCATAAGCAATCAAGTATTGATGACAGGTACAATCCAGGCAGATGGAACAATAGGACCGATTGGTGCAGCAAAAGAAAAAGCAGATGCGGCAGGACAGTTTGGTGCAAAGATCTTTTTGGTTCCAAAAGGACAGGGTGTAATGCCAGTTCAAACATGTAATCAGACAAACCAAGGTCCGATTATCTATCAAACATGCACCACAGAAGAAAAATCACTTTCTCCTGCAATGGAAAGCAAGTATGGAATGAAAGTAATTGAAATAAACACAATCCAAGATGCGTTAAAGTATTTCAATTCATCTTGATAATTCACACTAGCTAGAAGTGACTTGTAAAGAATTGCTCCAGTGAACCTTTAATTAGAAATTTTCATGATTATCTGTAAATGAGCATATCAAAAATTCCACTTTACTTGAAATTTTATGGCATTTCCCCATGGGAATTGGAGGTTCTCTATAGTTTGCTACATAACTTATTCAACGTACAAGAAGATCCCAATGCAGAACAAGAGGAAGATTTTACAACTGTGATTGATGTTACATTTCCACTAGCATTCAATGAGGCTTTTTTCAAACAGTTAGGAGTCACTCGATGGGACAAGATGAAGGGCATCATAAAAGAGATGAAGAGACGTAGAGGAGGAGGAAAAAGTTTACGCGTATACATTAGATTTACTGCAAACCCAAGTATTGTATTTACGATAGATCTTGATGAAAGACATTCATTTGATACTGCAGTGGATAAGATAGATTTTGTGTTAGAGCTGTTGCCATATCATTTGGATCCAAAAAAGATTCCAAAATCTATAACACAAGTTTCATATCAATTTGATGACATGACTGGAAAATGGAACATTAATGCCAATTCAGAAGATCAGACATATCATTTTGCAGAAAATGAATGGAAAATTACTTGATTTCTTTTTCTAGCGGTTCTAGCATGGAATGTAATTGACGATATTTTTTTTCAATAAAATCTATAGATTCTTCCAATTTTTTGGATTTGCCATACTTGTATCTGATAAGTTCTCTATGCCTCCAAAAGTTTTTCCCCTCACCAACAGATAATGTGCTAAAATAATCAGGTCCCTTTAGACTATCAGGAATTTTTATGTTATATGGAAAAAGAAATTCTGCCATGAACCATTCATCACCATCAGGATAATCAGAGCCTGTATCAATGTCAAAAAAAAGATGCAAAAGATTTGTTTGCATCAGTCCGTCATCTCTAATTGTAGGATGTTTTACATTTGATTTTTTGAAATCTAATTTCACAAGATTTGGTTCGAAATACCCGTCTATGATAGATTTTCGAAATATCTTGTTTACTTCGTCTAGATTCAAAGTAGAATACTCTTTTTACGAAGATGGTAATAACTTATATCATTATTGGAACCAATTATCCAATTGTTTCCATAGTAATCACAAATTTGTCAATCAGACTTCTAGTTTATCAAGCATTTTAGATATGTCGGTTATGGACTTGCCAGCAGCAGAAATTTCTTGATACGCAGGAGGATTTTCAATATAGTTTGGAATTCGCTCTGCCATTCTTTGGTCATATGACTGGGCTATATCATTTTTGTAAAATATTCCAGTAGGAATCTTTGCATCCCATTCATTAGATTTTATCAAGGCCTGAGTTAGTTTTTCGTTTTCTTCTTGTGGAGAATCTATATGCACAACTGGATCATACCCCACATCCTCAAGTTTGTATATTCGAGGTCTTGGTCTATTTGTAATTTCATCAATGTTATCCATGCCTGAGAACCAATCTCTAGTGTTGATATCATTGTAAGTTGGACATGGCTGTAGTACATCAAGAAATGAAAGACCTCTATGTTTTACTGCTGCAATTATCAAATCTTTGAGTTGTCGTACATCATATGCATAACCTCTTGCAACAAACGTAAATCCACTTGCAATAGCTAGTGCAATAGGATTCACAGACTGGTTAACATTTGGTTCAGGAAGAGATTTTGTTTGTAGTCCAAGTTTTAGTGTAGGCGATGCTTGTCCTTTGGTAAGACCGTACACTCCGTTGTTAAAAATAAGATATGTCATATCCACGTTTCTTCTACCAGCTGCAACAAAATGTCCTGCTCCAATTCCCAATCCGTCACCATCGCCGCCTACTGCAACTACAGTCATCTCAGGATTTGCAAGCTTGGCACCTTGCGAAAATGGCAATACTCTACCATGCAAAGTGTGAACACCATACACATTAAGATAATGTGAAGTTTTTCCAGAGCATCCCACCCCAGAAAAAATTACAGCCTTGTGTCTTGGAATTTCCATTTCTGCAAGAGCCATTTGAATTGCACTTACTATACCGAAATCGCCGCATCCGGGACACCAATCATTGTGCACTTCAGTTTTGTAATCAGCTACATTAGACACCATATGTTAGCACCTGTTTTTTCTCTGCCTTGTTGTCGATAATTTTCTTGATAGAATCAAATAGTTCATTACAGGTCATTGGTCGTCCTGTGTATTTTAATATGTAATAGTCAACTTTTTTATCCAAGTATTCATTAAGTAATGATCCCATCTGCCCTGATTGATTTGCTTCGATATCAATTATTTTCTTGACTCCTGAAAGCAAGGATTGTACATATTGCGCTGGAAATGGATGTAGCATTTTGATTTGGACAAATCCAACCTTATAGCCTTCTTTATTGAGCATCTCAATTGCATCTAAAATTGGGCCTTTTGTTGATCCCCAACTAAGAATACAAAAATCAGACACGCCATAGTTTATCACCTGGTCTTCTTTTGGAATTTTATCTAGTGCAATTTCCATCTTGTGTGCACGCTTGTCCATTTTGTATATACGATTTTCAGGATCTTCTGATATGTGGCCAGATTCATCACTCTCATCACCAGTATTCCAAAATATTCCATTTTCAAGTCCAAGCCTTGATCTTGGAGAGATACCGTCAGGTGATGGTGTAAATCTTTTGTATTCAGGTTCTCCAATTCTTTCCAAAAGTTTTCCGCGCTCTATTGTTATTTTCGTAGGATCAAATCTTTTTACCGTAGAGACTGTACTTGCAATGAATTTATCCATCATGTGTATTACAGGCATTTGATAAATGTCCGCAAAGTTGAAACATTTTGCAGTATCGTAAAATCCCTCTTCAGTATCACCTGATGCATATACTATTCTTGGAAAGTCACCGTGTCCTGCATGTATTGCAAATTGTAAATCATCTTGTCCGTGTCTTGTGGGAAGGCCAGTAGAAGGACCACTTCGTTGGTATAACGTCACCACAATTGGAACCTCGTTTATTCCAGCCCAACCAAGAGCCTCTGCCATTAAAGAAAAACCTGGACCTGATGTACTTGTTGCAGATCTGGCTCCAGTCAAAGATGCGCCAATAATCATGCCAATTGCAGAGATTTCATCTTCGGTTTGTACAACTAGCGTAGAGCCAGGTCTGTTATTTTCTACCTCAAAAATTTCATTTGATTCCAAAAATACACTTTCATCGGATGCAGGTGTAATTGGATAGTATGATTGAAACCTGCAACCACATGCTATCTTTCCAAGACTTGTGGATTGAAAACCTTGAGCTAGAATAACATGTTCTTCTTTTGGAATTTGAGACAACTGGTATCTGAATTTAGAATATTTCACCGTAGCAAAATTGTAAGCATAATTTGCTGCTGTTTTATTCATTTCAGCAATCTCTGCTTTTCTTGAAAATACTGATCCCACAGATTTTAACAACGTTTCAGGTGGAAGTCCCAGCAACCCAATTGATATAGATACGGCAAGAACATTCTGCATACGAAACATTCCACGCAGTTTTGGATTATTTGTCTCATCGGACAAATTAGCCAAGATTTCTTTGAATGAAACAGGATAGAGAACAACGCCCCTTTCCTTGGCTGCATCAAGCGCACCTTGAATGGTTAATGGTTTATTTTTTGATAAAAGATATTTCACAAGACGTTCCTTGAATTGTGCGTCTAGAGTATGAACTTCATCTATTTTTAGTCCAGACAGATCAGATTCATACACTATAGCACCATCATCAAAGACTGCATCTGCATGTCGAAATAATGTCTCAGCATCAAAGCCTACAAGCATTGTGATTCCACTTACATTTGATCGAATTATTTTGTCAGAGACTCGAACTCCAAAGTAACTATGTTCACCTTTTATATTGGAATAATATTCTCTTTTTCCAAATACTTGCAGACCACAACCAGCGCATGCACCAGCAAAGATATTTGCTGCAGTTTCAACACCTCCTCCTTGAGGACCACCAATGACCCAAGTAAAATCAATAGAAGACATGTTGGATCTAAACGCTCATCAAATATTAATAATGCTATAAATCTCGATTTAGAAATTTATCCGCCGGTAGCTGCATCAAACAAAGCACATTCACATTTATCTCGCTCCCCACAAAATGGACATACACATACACATTTTTCTAAAGGGTTTCTACATTGTACACAAATAGCAAATTCATCTTTGTGTTTCAATCGTATACCAATACTTTGATTAATTATAAATGAGTTGTTGTGATAAAATAAGACAAATCCTAATGTTGAATCTTACTTGATATAATCTAATTTTTCACCAGAATACGCTTAAAATTGCACTCCATACCATAACAAAATAGTTGAAGATCCTACTTACACGAAAACTACATGATTTTGCCATAAAGGAGCTCAAGAGAAAGTACGATGTAGAAATCCATACTGGAAGCATCCCAATGCCAAAAAAACTCTTGATATCAAAAATCAAGGACAAGGATGGTCTGATTTGTTATCCGTATGATACCATAGATTCTGATGTGATTAACGCAGGAATTAATCTCAAAGCAATCTCCACATACAGTGTGGGCTATGACCACATTGATGTCAAGACTGCTTCAAGAAGAGGCATTGTTATAGGATACACCCCAGAGGTATTGACCAGAGCCACAGCAGATCTTACCATGGCTTTGATGCTATCTCTTTTTAGAAGAATACCAGAAGGTGACAAACTGATTCGGAACAATAAATGGAGAACAACATTTGGCCCATACGAGTTTCTTGGAACCGATCTGTACAAGAAAACTTTGGGCATATTTGGAATGGGGAGAATAGGCAAGGCGGTAGCAAAAAGAGCTTCTGGGTTTGAGATGGATGTAATATATCACAACAGAACTAGATTGTCAAAAAAAGAAGAAAGAGAGTTGGGAGTGAAATACGTGTCATCAGATAATATGTTTAGAACAAGTGATGTAATTAGTATCCACACTCCACATACCACACAAACACATGAAGTTGTGAATTTGAAATTATTGAAAAAAATGAAAAAGACAGCATTTTTGATAAATACATCACGTGGTAAGATAATAAATGAAAAAGATCTTGCGATGGCACTAGAAAGAAAAATGATTGCAGGAGCCGGTCTTGATGTATTTCAAAAGGAACCAATTGATTCCAAGAATCCCATTACAAAAATGGACAATGTAATACTAATGCCTCATAGTGGAAGTGCTACCGTAGAAACAAGAAAGAAAATGGCAGAAATTGCAATCAAGAACTTGGTATTGGGGCTCTCAGGTAGAAAACCAATCTATCAAGTCAAGACATAACCAATATCTGGTTTACAAATCAAAGTTCAATCAAGTCATCAGGGTTTACTTTGATACAACTAGTACCCACAGGTTTCAGACCAGTAAAACTAATTGTTCCTTGTGGCACCTTACCTTCTTTTTGCAATGACTCTAGTTTTTCTGTAAAGGTAGTTTTGTGAATATCACATGTTACTCCAACCATATATTCTCCATCATCTGATTTTACAGAAATCACAAATTCTGGTGACATTGGACAATCTCGTCCTTTTTTTCGAATAGAGCAACGTTCAGGAAACATGAGTATAGTTTTTTTATTTTGGCATATTAATCTATGAGATATACTCTAATTTTGCCATATAGAATATGATTAAAGGCGCCGGGAGAGAGATTTGAACTCTCGAACCCTTGCGAGTACGCGCTCTATGGTATATCAATTTCCAGGCGCGCGCCCTACCAGGCTAGGCGACCCCGGCATCATTTCGCCAATCATTTTCGTTGTGAAATCTACCATATATTACTGTAAGAAACAATCATTTTACAAACAAGATCTCATTGCAAGAGTGACATCAAAAACAGTTGAAAAATTGTAACAAACTAAACTATCCAGTCCATAGTTGTAAAAAGATCATCCTCTTGGTATGCAAAACTATCAACGGTATTTACGAATAGATTACGTCAGTATGTTTATTGTAACAGACCGTTGTATCACTTTTCCATCATCTAGCGATGCACTTGAAATTATTTTATATCGTCCCTGATACGTCTTGCTTCCATCTGCCTTTGTCTGATCCCACACAAAGTCTTTTTCTTCTTTTGGATCTAGCTTGGAAGCAACCTGTATAGATATTGGAGAATATATTATGGTACCATCAAGCTGTGCAATTTTGAGGCCATATGATGAATCTGCAAATGTGAGTGGTACTGTTCCAGAATTTATTATTCGTATATGGACAGGCTCACCTGGACGATAGTTTATTTTTTCAGGAATAATAGTCAGAGATGGTCCATTTTCATAGACAAGTGTAGGAATTTGATCTGCAATCTGCAAAAGATATGTTCCAAGCAACCCAGCAGCTACCAGTCCCACTATGAAAAATATGGCTGCGCCTTTTGGAATCAACTTGAAAAATTCAAGTGTGATTCCTTTTTAATTGTTAACTACGGCCTTTGATCTCCAACTTTTTGGATATGTATTTGGAGCCATGATGATTCGCTTTATTTTAAAGGCAAAGCCTTTGGTATTTTCAACAATTTCATCCTCGTTTAGGGTTGCTTCTGCAAGGGCCACAATCTCGCCCTTTTGTGTATATATCGCAGCAAAATCTCCACTCTTTAGTCCAGGCGATATTTCAAGAATTCCAGGTATTGCAAGCTGTGCCCCATGACACAAGGCATCAACTGCCGAGTCTCTTATCACGACAGATTTTATCTCACTTAACGTAACTTCAATTGGCATCATTATTTTCCGTAGTTTAGTATCGTCGCCATTTTCTTTCCACAATGCATATGCATCAACTAGGTCATGCATTTTTACTAGATTGGAATCTTCATTAAAGTGCCCCACTCGAGTCCTTCGAAGCTCAATCATAGTTGCACCCTCACTAAGAATTTCTCCCATATCATAGAAAATTTTCCTAACGTACGTTCCTGCTTCACATAAAATTCTAAGGAGCAAGAGTCGTTCTTTTTGTTCGATGACTTCGATTTCATATACATGTCTTATTCTAGTTTGTCTAGATACTGCAGATCTTTGCGGCGGTTTTTGGAATATCTTGCCTGTGAGTTGTTTGAGCACATCATTTAGCTTTTCTTTTGGTGGAAGCGTATGCAGTCTTCCAAGTGCATGATATTCTTTTGGTCCAAGTAATAAAACTATGAGAGCCTTGGTAGCTTCGCCTAGTCCTATTGGTAAAAGCCCAGAAACTTGAGGATCAAGTGTACCACTATGACCTGCTTTTGGAACATGTAATATTTTTTTTACCCACGATACAGTCTCATGGCTTGTCGGACCATTTGGTTTGTCAAGCAGAATAAAACCATATTCTAAAAGTTGTTCAATTGATCTTTTGTCATAATATGTACCATAGGCATCGTTTGTGATGTCTTGGTCTACTACTCTAAGATTTTGTAATTGTTTGAGAGTCATAGTAATTTTTCACTGCATTTTTTGCTTGTTCAAGGACTTGATCTGGCCCTAGATTATCGGTAGCGATTATCGTATTGAACACAGATAGATCCTCGCCAAAATTAAAACCATAAAGTTTGTGGTATAGCGTTTTATTTTCATCATATCGTTTTTTGACTATCTCAAGTGCATCTTGTATAGATATGTCATCTCTTGTTGTCATCCTTTTAGCACTATTTTCATGTGATCCTGCAAGCCAAATTTTAATGCCATCTTTAACTAACCAAGGTAGCGTATAGCTTGTTATGATTACATCTTCTGTTAGAAATATTTTTTTCAGTTTTTCGTCTACCTCTTTGTCAAATTCAGGATTACCTTTTCGTATATTTAGAAAATGCATTCCGTCTTCAGTATCCCAGAAATCATCCCTATCAGTTTGAAAGCCTTGATCCTTGGCCATTTCTTTTAACACATCGCCTCCGCTCAGATATTTCAGATTGAATTTATCACCCAGTCCTTTTGCTATTGTAGTCTTTCCAATGGCTGGTGGACCAGAAATTATTACTGAGCGAAGCAATTTAGCTTGTATCCATTGTAGTCTTTGTAATTCTCATTATGATACCGCTAAAGGCAGCAGATGAAAGAAAGTACCATGCCCAGAAATACAACTCGTTTACATGATGACAAATACTAGGGTGTCCTGCAATTTGAGAGTCTGCAACTTTGGCAGCAGTACAGGTCAACTCAAAAAATCCACCAGGTATGAAATTCAACGATATTGGCGATAGTGCCACAGTGTAGGAAAATAGTGGAGGAAGTACGAAATAAAAGACAAGAATCAATGGAAGAAATGTAAACATCATTGGTCTCATGTTCATCTGCATTACCTCCATGTTCATCTTGTTCATGTATGCAGATTTTTTGTTGAGCTCATCTGTCTTGGCCTGATCTTTTGCCTTGAATGCTGCCATTCTTTCCTTTTGCCAGGCTCTAGTCTCCTTGAGTAGTCTTTTGAGTTTTTCTTGGTCAACCATCTTTCGTTTTATTATTGCATTAAGCAGGTTCAAGCCTACAGATATGCCCATTATACCAAAGGCAGACGGGATCATTCCCTTTACTATGGGGTTTGCACTACCTAATGGCCCTCTGCTCAGACCAGGTATCTGAAGTACTATAGAATTTATGAAATTAAGAAATATGCTATGTTCCATTGTTAAACCCCATTGCATTTAGAATTCCTCGTGCCGCTTCATCAACTTTGCCTTCTGTGTTAAGAACCATCTTGATAGGAGAACCACATAGTATTGAACAGGTAGATAGCATTGCACTAGTAACATCAAGCTCTTTTTTTATTTCATCAATTGATACAATGTCCCTAGTTCTAGTTGTGTCAGTCATTCTACGATTATAGATCTCTTCAGGTCGTGCAGTTATCATAATAAAACTATCAGGATTGAGAATTTCTAAAACATTGTGTGGAAGTCCAGGATAAAACCCCTCTTTTGTTGAAATGAATGCATGCGTATCCACAATTATCACGTCGTCATCAATAGAAGATATGGTTCTTGCAGCCATGGATTGTAATTCTTTTTGTTCCTTGACAGAAAGTTTTCTAAGATCATCTCTATTTTGTACTCCTTTCTTTTTTGCTTCATCAAACATTACGGTTCCAAAAATTGATACACTCACCCTGATGCTTTTTTCTTTTAACAATTCTACTACTCGTGATACAACTGTGGTCTTTCCAACACCTGGAATTCCCACAATTATGACACGCTTACTTTCTACCAAGCAATGCACCCAGGGCAGGCATTACTTCTTCGACTCTTTCTCGAACAAGTAAATTGTAATAGTTAATCAAGATATCAACTGTTAACAACATTCCTGTCCCTGATCCAAATGTTCCTAGTACATCAGAAGTACCAGCTAACAATCCCAGTATGATAGAACCAATTATAGTGACAGATGGAATGTATTTTTGTAATAGGTTTTCAACAGGTTGGTTTGAACGTCTAAAACCAGGGATTTGTACTTCAGCATCAAGCAAGTTCTTTGCTGCACTCTTTGCAGAAAGACCTCCAAGTTCAATCCATAATCTACCAAATAAGACAACTATTCCCACCATGAACAAGATATACAGAACAGCTCTTGTCGGATCTAATGCAACAATGTCAAGACCACGTGGTGCTGTAACATAGTAAAGTATACCTCCAGTAGGAGTGGATGGAGAGGTAGGATCAAACATTCCCAAGAAATTCATGAAGGGGTTTGCATTTCGCGGATTAAAGTTAGCCCACATGATTTGTCCTACAAATACAGCATTAGCAGTAAGTGCAGAAGCCAAAATTACTGGAATGTTAGATACATACATCAACTTGATTGGATACACGGCAGAAAATCCTCTGTATTTTGTAGATACAATAGGTATTTCGATCTTGATTCCTTGCGTATAGACAAGAATCAGTAAAACTCCAGCTGTTATGAACAGACCAAATATGCCAGGTAACTGATTAGACCGGAAAAAGAGATTAGAAAAGTCATGATGTATCGCACCATGTATAATATTTGCAAATACACCCACTGGGCCTCCATCTCCTGCAGGCACTGGGCTAAACAAACTCCAAACTACTTGCTGGGCTACACCTGCTGCAATAAACAAACTAATTCCACTGCCAAGTCCCCATCCTTTTTGCACTAGTTCATCTAGTAACATGATTATCACAGATGCGCCTATTAGCTGTCCTATCAGAATGAAGATAGCTTCGTGATTGGGCATTCTTGGTCCATAAACTGCCATTCCATACAAGGAAGACTCGGCTATGATTACTATGTAAGTAACAATCTTAGTTGCCGTTTGGTACAGTTCTCTGTCCTCTGGCTTTTTAAAATCAAGATGAAATATCTCAGAACCTTTTAAAAGTTGCATCAAGAGTCCAGCTGTTACAATAGGTCCAATTCCAAGTTCAATCAATGTACCTTGTTGTGAGGCAAAAATTACTCTGGCAAATGCAAGAAAGTCAAAAGACGGTGTAGATGCTCCGTATAGAGGAGTCTGGCCCATTATCATGTAAATGAATAATGCAATTCCACACCACATCAAACGGACTTGAAGTGAAATTTTCTTTTTCGGTTTTGGTACTTGTGGAATGTAGACCTCAGCTTTTGAGATCATAGTTTTTAAAAAACCGGCAGAGGCTGTACCTTCTTCTGCTGTCAAGCTACTGCTTGCACCTCGCCACCAGATTTTTTTACCTTTTCTTCGGCGGAAGCAGAGAATTTTTCCACCTTAACAACATAAGCATTTTCAGTCTGTCCTCCTCCTAACAGCTTGTCATAGCCTAGTTCAGTAAGGTCTATCAATTTCTTTCCACCTTCCTGTTTTCCAGATTTTGCAAAGATATCATCCAAGTCCCTTACGCTGACCCATTTACGGACAAGATTTGGATGTGGTGGGTGAGTAGAATCATGACCGAAATGTTTCGGATCAGTCATTAGCATCCGTATGAAATGATGTTTATGCAAACCAGATTGACCAAGTCCTCCTTTGTGACCACTTGCTCTGTGCTGACCTATTTGTCCCCAACCACAATGTCTACTTCCTCTGTATTTTCTTGTTTTTCTGGCTCTTGTTGGCATTTTACATCATTAACCTCACTTGTGCAAGTAGTTCTTTGTGACTACCAAGAACTCCTCCTTCGCCATACATCTTCTTGGTATTTCGTTTGAATCCATGTTTGGGTGGTGATAGAGCAAACCATGGTTTTAGTGGTTTTAGTTTAGATAATGTGACAGAACCTTCAGCAAGTGATTTTGCAAGTTCATCAGTATTTTTGAATCCTAATTGAGCCATATCTGCATCAGTAATTTTTTGGTATCCACCTTTGCGTGCCTTTTTTTCCAACAATTCTTTTGTGGTGGACACATCAATTTCCTGCCATGATACATAATGTTTAATCTTGTCAAGCATTCCTTTTGTGTTATCTTTCTCTGGGATTATGGTAGCTCTGAATCTTTTATCCAAGTTTAGAAGATCCATCGTAGTGTTAGCCCAGTAAGGAACATTGACGGTTCCCTTCATTCTAACTATTAAGAAAGCTTTACCCATATCTTCATTCAACCCTGACTAAATGTTTGTCTCAAACAGTCCAAAACAGCGCGTGATGTAGAAGTCATGGTGTTTGTTGATCCTGTACTTTTTGTCCAAGCATCCTTTAAACCAGCTAATTTTAGAAGATTTCTAATATTTCCACCTGCTACAAGACCAAGACCTCTTGGGCCTGGAATAACTTCCACTGTAACACTTCCACCTCTTCCTCGGACTTTGAATGGAACTGAATGGTGTTGTTCACATCTGCACTCCCAACTTCCACATCCAAGTTTTACCGGACTTACATTAAGATAAGCTTGATTTGTTGCTTTTTCAATTGCAATTCTCATTTGTTTTGATTTTCCTTGTCCTATTCCTAACCAACCATTTTCATCTCCTGCTGCAACAAGTGCCTTGAATCTAGTATACTCGCCGTTGGTTGTTTGTTTTTGAACAATTCCAACATCTATTACTTCAGTTTTAATTCCTGGCAATAATTTTTTAATAATTCCAGCCTCTTGAATTCTATAACCATTTTCATAAATTTCTTTCATGGATGTAATCTTGTCAGTTGCCACTAGTGTCCCCAATTTTGTTCTTGGAGTCCATACTTGTTCTGGTTCCCTTCTTGGTGGTCTTGATCTCTGTTCTGTTCTACTCATTTGGATTTAACCTCATTATCTATTGCAGATTTTACTTTATCAATTTCATTTGCAATTTTAAGATGCTTGCCACTAATCCTCTCTTCAGATGGAAAAGTTTCTGCGTCTGCAGGTACTTCTAGACCTGCATCTATTATTCCTTTCAATGCTGCTGCAATTCTTTGAGTGTATTTTCTAGTACCAGTATAAAGTACTGCACTCTTTGTTCCACTTGCAAGTGCTTTCTTACCTGCCAAGTAACCAGTGAGATATGCTGCAGGTATACTCTTTCTAGATCCCTTCCAGCCCTTACTTAGAAGCGATCTGGAATGAGCTGATGAAAGAACCTTGTCACCTTCCATTTCAGGTTTATGAATTTGTACAAGGGTATTTTCGTTTGATATCTGAACTGTGATAAAGTCTCTTCTACCCATAAGAAGATGTCTTCTCTTCTTGTAGTTGGTCTTCTCATCCCTAGATCTACGTAATATTTGTGAATATGCCATCTGCTAAACCTATTTACAAAAAATTTTGGTGAAGCTCTTATAAACGTTAGACTCTGAGCAGAGAAGCCATCAATGCCTTTTGCGCATGAAGTCTATTTTCTGCTTCATCCCATATTACAGATTGTGGACCATCGATTACTTCACCTGTAACCTCTTGACCTCTTTTTGCAGGAAGACAATGCAAGAAAATTGCATCATGATTTGCTTTTTTCATTAAATTAGAATTTACTTGAAAATGAGGTAGAAAGTCCTTTGTCCGATCTGTTGCTTGGTGATGAATTGAAACAAATGTGTCAGTTACCACAACATCGGCATTTTTTACTGCCAGTACTGGATCGCTCAATAATTGAATATCTATGAATTTTTTTGATTCTTTTATTATATCGTGATTTGGCTCGTAACCTTTGGGAGTTGCAATTGTAATGTCAACGGATGTTTTTGCACATCCATAAATCATAGAATTACATACATTGTTTCCGTCTCCAATCCATGCAATTTTTAATCCCTTGAGCTTTTTCTTTTTCTCTTTGATTGTCATGAGATCTGCCAATATCTGACACGGATGAAAAGAATCCGAGAGTCCATTTATTACAGGAATGGTTGAATTTTTCGCCAGTATTTCTACTTCCTCATGTGAATACACTCTTGCCATAATTACATCAACGTACCTTGAGAGAGTCTTGGCAGTATCTTCTATTGTTTCGCCCCGTTTTAGCTGTAAATCATCTGCAGATAAATTGAGGGCATGACCACCCAATTGAAACATTCCAGTTTCAAAGCTTACTCTCGTACGAGTTGAAGGCTTTTGAAAAATCATAGCAAGTGTTTTATTTTTTAAAAGAGGTTTAGAAATTCCTTTTTTGAGATCTTTTTTTAGTTTTATCGCACTATCGATTATTCCAAGTAATTCATTTTTATTCAGCTCATTTAATGTGAGTAGATCTTTTGTTTTTACTTTCATTTCTTCATCCATCCAAATAACGAACGTTTCTTTATAGGCTTCTCATTTGACTCTTCAGTTGTTTCCTTTTCAGATTTTAATTCAGGTTTAGATTCTGTTTGTGGTTCATCTTTCTTAGTTTTTGGTCGTCCTGCAGAAATCCACTTTTTAATATCTGATGCAAGTTTGTTTGCTTGAATATCATTTTCTGGAGGCGATACATCATATAGATCAGAATATTTTTCTATGTCTTTTGTGGATATTCCAGCAAATGGATCTTCAGATATTTCTTGTTCAGAATCTGGTTTTAGTTCAACTTTAGGTTCTGGTTTTAGTTCAACTTTAGGTTCTGGTTTTAGTTCAACTTTAGGTTCTGGTT
>JAJPEA010000011.1 GCA_023252335.1 Nitrosotalea sp. | reverse complement strand
CTAATTTATGAATTAAAAAATATTGTAACAATAGAAATGTTTGTCTCATCATGATAAATTGTAATAAATCATTTTTGTTATCTACAATGAGTGTTTTTATTTCTCTTTGAAAATCCACATATTTACCCATTTTAATGATATCAGAATTCATAGATTTATCATTTATTATCGAAAATAATTCAATCTAGATTCTTGTATAAACCACTAATAATGTTCAGTTATCATGAATGTTATTTCGAAAACATCTAAATTTTCGAATGAATTATTATCAAAATTAAATATCAAGTTTTACTAACAGCAAATTGATATATTATTAGATTTCTATGGTACATGGCTCAGCGTAAGAAAAAGGCAGATCGTATGGCGCGTAAGAAAAACTTACGGAGACAATTTGGTGTTGTCTTCCTTGATGCCTTGGGAATGAAAGGAATTTGGAAAAATAGAGAAGCACGAAAGGTCTAACCTAAGTGGGAGAAATTCATTACTTCATTTGAAAAATTCATACAAACTCAACGACTAAAAGGCTATACTTTCACAGCATTTTCAGACACAGTAATAATCACAAAGAATAGCCCTGATTGAAAGTCATTATTAGTTGAAACTGGACGAATGTTCTATCACCTTTCAGTGTTGCAATGTTATGAGGAATTCACTTCAGAAGAATGTTCGTTCCATTGATCATCCATGCAGGATACTACTACTATGACTCTCAAAACAAGGCATGGGATACTTTGTATGTCGACCAGGTGCTAAGCAAGGGATATGGATAGCACGATCAAGGTCAGATGGGGCGACAAGCCAATAGAGGAAATAGAGTGCTATCTTATCCTGAACTTTTTTGACAAGTCAAAGCCCCTTGAGATTCATAGGCCAAACTGTGGTCATGTGGGGAAACTCTCACTGACACAGCGTGACAAGACCATCCCAGATTTCAAGAGTCACCTATCAGGAGGCACGTTGGAGGAGGCAGAGGCTTGGGCGACTCGTATTGTTTCCGAGGAGAACCGTCCAAGCGGCTGGAAGAGGGCAGAGTGCTGCTTCAAGTAACTAAACTATCTGGAGAGGCAATTGCGCCTGACAAGTTTGCGCACAAAGGAACCAGAAAATGGCAAAAATATGTATGAATAAAAATCAGGGACAGGTGCCCGCTAGAACTGTTTTGGTGGTAACCCCTGGTCTTTGAGATGCACAGTTTCACATGTTTGAATTGTGGAGTTTTGGGTCTACCTTTTTTCTAGAACAAAAGTTTATGAAAATTGGATTCAGTATTCAATTCCAGATGTTACTAGTTTTTATCTCAACTACAATATCATTACAAAATCAAGACTGTTATTACATAGAAAAAAATTCAGAATATTCGAGTAGTTCATTTGATCATAAGACCCATTCCAAAGAGTTGTCTAGGTGATTGTTGTCATATCTGGTGTGAAAGGAGATTCTATGGTGCAACTCTGATTCTAAATTTTTCCTAACTTGTTAGGTAGCGATTTACTTGCGATTGGATACATATAATGACAATATAACAAAATGAGCAAAATCATAAAAACGATGCAAGAAAAATATCTTCAATGACAAATGAACAAAACAGCAAGCGATTAAAAATTGCTGCAGCAATGTTCGGACTTTTCCTCTTTGCCGCGATCGCCCCAATGGGCATACATGCGGCATTTGCATGGGAAGACAGAGATTGTCCACCGGGTCTAGATGGTAAAGAAAACCCAGCACACGACTGCGATGACGAGGATGACGATGACAGTGTCAGCGTCAGCCCAGCAGCTCTGGCAAAATAGTGGACTCGATCGACACGAATGCTGCAAAATCCTTTTTTTAATTTCTCACACTAGGCATCAAACCTAGTTACGAGTCTCTCAAGCTAAACCTTAATTGTCATAAAATGGATCTCTTCCAAAAAATGCTGCCAAATTTCAACAATTATGATGGACAAGCGAACTGTCATACATGTCTAATCCGACCATGCACAGTTTCAATTCCATGCCTGCAAGTTTCTTAGACTTGTCTGTATGCGTCTTCTAGAGTAATTTACCCATACTGAGATATATATTCAAAATAAGAAATGATAGTGCTATTACTGCAAAGTAGAAATGGTGGTATCTTGCTGTTGCTGATCTTTGTATCACTCATGTTAACCGTAATTGCAGCTTCATCAGGTAACGCATCTGCTCTTACAACTATTGGATCGCCTACAGGTCTTTCAGCCACTGCAATTTCTCCCTCTCAGGTCAGTCTGAATTGGACTGCCCCCTCAGCCAACGGAACTGCTCATGTGAATGACTATGAGATCGAGCGGGCGCATGGCAACCTCTCATTTGGCGCATTTTCAAACTCAACTGACAGGCTGTTCTTTTCATCTGGGAACAAAACTACATTTACAGATTCGGGTCTGGCACCAGACACCGTATACAACTATACTGTCTTTGCAATATTGTCTAGCCCGCCGTCCAATTCGACTTCTGTAAATATGCCCGGTGCACCACCTGGCACTCCGACGGGGCTTGTTGCCAAGGCCACTGCATTCTCAAAGATACGTCTTGACTGGGCTCCGCCATCAAACAACGGAGGCTTGCCGATTACAGGATACGAGGTAGAGCGGACACAAGGCGACATCTCGTTCTCGTTTACAAATTCCACCAATACAATCTTCTTCTCCTATGGCAACGCTACATCATTTACAGACTCGGGACTCAAGCCGCTTACTACATACAACTATACTGTATTTGCAAAAAACAATGTAGGTACGGGACAAGCGGCATCTCCGGCTCATGCAACGACACCACAGGAGCTCTTCATCACTGTGCTCTCAAATAACACTGCAGGCAGCCAGATCAGTGAAAGCCCGATCCAGCTTGACTCGTCAAAGGGCATACTGGTCGACTCTGGCCACACGCCTGTGACGTTTCATGTGACTTACGGGGCACCGTACAACGTAGTGACCAAAAACTATGGCAGCTATGTGTTCAATCACTGGGAGAACGGGTCAACAAACCCGACAAGGGCTATTGCACCTACCACAAACATGACGCTTACTGCATTCTATGATGTTGAAAACCTTCCAAGCTTTAACATGACTGCTTTTCTGAAGACCGGGTCTAATGCATACCAACAGGACTTGCAGACGCTCTCAAGTAGCCTGGTCAGGGGTGACTACCTGTTCATACATGGGAGCAAGACAGAGTTTCCAACCACACTACAGAATGTACAGGCTGCCAAGTCTGAGGTACAGCCCGGCGTGAACGTTGGCTCTGCCATGTTCTATGCAAAGATAGCCGATCTTACAAGCCAGGTGCCAACATGGCCAAAGGGCTTGGATATGGTCTTTTATGACTATGAGAGCGGGACAAGCTTTTCGCCAGAGTTTACCACGGACGAGAACCAGTCAATCCAGTACTTTGACGAGGCCGAAAGCTCCGTGAGGCAATATAACACAAACACCGGCGGCAACGCCAAGCTGATGGTGGCCCCCTCGTATGGTGATTTGAGGCTTGCCAACTGGGACTGGGGTCTTGCAGCCAAGCACACTGACATGATAGACGTGCAGTTTGGAGGGTATACAAACTCCTCAGATCTGTTCAAATATGCAACACAGGTCTACTCGCAGATAAGACAGGAATCGCCTAACACCGGGACACTCATCCAGCTCTCGCTGCTGCCAAAAATGAGTACCGCCCAGATAACATCGGACGACATTTACAAGTTGGACTCGGATGGCGTGGAAGGCTTTGTCCCTTGGTATGACGAATCAAACACCACACAATCTGTCACGCTACAGCAGTTCTTCAATCTGCTCCCGCGAAGCGTGCCACCGCCCCCTGCAAACCTTACCGCATCGGCATCATCATCTACAATCAGCCTGAGCTGGTCTGCGCCATCAGGCGGAACTTATGACATAACAGGTTACAAGGTTGAGAGAACATCAAACGGCAATGCATGGAGTGTACTTCCATGGAGTACATCCTCCAACACGACCTCATACTCGGATACGGGGCTTGCATCAAACACTGCGTATACGTACAGGGTCTCTACAATGAACAAGATGGGAACAGGCAGCCCATCAGGCAACGCGTCAGCTACTACACCTGTGATACTCACACAGCCTGGTGCCCCAACCGGACTTGCAGCATCTACCATCTCGTCATCACAAGTCAACCTGAGATGGACCCCACCGTCAAGCAATGGGGGCTCGCCTATAACAGGATACGAGGTTGAACGGGCTCAGGGCGACATCTCGTTCTCGTTTACAAACTCCACCAATGCCGTCTTCTTCTCCTATGGAAATGCCACAACCTTTGCCGATTCTGGACTTCAACCAAGCACAACATACAACTATACTGTATTTGCAGAAAACAAGGCAGGTACGGGACAAGCGGCATCTCCAGTTCTGGCAAGCACTGCTGTTGCACCACTGGGTGCCCCAACCGGGCTTACTGCCAAGGCCACGACATTTTCAAAGATACGCCTTGGCTGGACTCCGCCGTCAGGCAACGGAGGCTCGCCTATAACAGGATATGAGGTTGAGCGAGCCCTGGGTGACCTCACATACGGCTTTTCAAACTCTACTAGTACGTTATTTTTCTCATATGGAAACGCTACATCATTTACGGACTCGGGACTCAAGCCGCTTACTACATACAACTATACTGTATTTGCAAAAAACAATGTAGGTACGGGACCTGCAGCATCTCCGGCTCATGCAACAACACCGCAGGAGCTCTTCATCACCGTGCTCTCCGACAACTCTACAGGCATTCAGATTTCTGGGATTCCAATAGATCTTGACTCGTCAACTGGTGTACTGGTCAACTCGGGTCACACGCCCTTTACATTTCATGTGACCTACGGGGCACAGTACAACGTAGTGGCCAAAAACTATGGCAGCTATGTGTTTAATCACTGGGAGAATGGGTCGACAAACCCGACTAGGGCTATTGCACCTACAACGAACATGACGCTTACCGCGTACTATGGATAACAAGCCCTACAATCTAACGCCATAACTGTTATGGCGGGAACTTCAGAAGATTGGAAAATACAGATGGAAAAAGTATGAGATTATCGTAGCCTGAATTTTATTGCACATATAGTACAATGACAGATGAGATTTGGAACCGGAATCATTTGGAGAAATTGTACGGTTCTTACGAAACATCACTCGTTAGGAATTTTCGAGAATTGACTTGAGCTACGCTTATCAACGAAATATCAAAATAAGATCAGAGTGAGAAGACAGGAAAAAGTCATCGCGTTGTTCTTGGCCCTGGCGGGTGCAATGCTTGCAGCTACGGCTCAAAGCGCAAGTGCGGAAAAGGACGACAACGGTACCGCGGTTGCCCCGGAGCTCGTCGCTTCATTTCATCTTGACCACAAGCAAAAGGCGCAGTATGCATCAAAGTTCCCCTTCCCAAACGGGGGTCTGATTGAATGCAAGGCATCTGCCAATGGAATCTTTCCCTGCGTAGGATCGGGCTCTGGATATTTCGCCAACACCCGTCTTGTCACGCCAAACAACATGTTGGCATGGTCTATTTACCCGTGCGGGGATCAGAATTGCGTCGCAACCGACTGGAAGACAGCTGGTTATCCAGACACGCTAGAACCGTCTGGCACCAACACGGTCTACTATTTCCAGCACGGCAATGTGACCGCATGCCTCGCGGACGGAACCGAGTGCGCCATCCCCACCAATTTCTGGACCACCAAGTTTCAATCTCCAGGACTCAAGATATTGAACGCACCAATGTACAGGCCACTGGTCATCCACTCAAACTATTACTACATGAGCAATGATGGGAAAGTGTTAACAGCTGCGGTGGACCAGTATCTGATCAAGGGATATGGATGGTAGTACAATCAGGGCTTGGATTGACGGCAAGCCCCTTGACGAGATAGAGTTCTATGTGCTCATAGAATACCATGACAAGTCTAGGACGCTTGAAATCCACATGCCGGACTGCCAGTATTTGAAAAAATTAGTATTGTTGCAGGAAGGCAAGGAAGTTTTTGAATACGAGAACCACTGGGTAATGGGTCCGCTTGAGAAGGCAGAAACACGGGCTGCTAGGATCGTTGCCGAGGAGAACCGTCCAAGCGGTTGGAAGAGGGCAGAGTGCTGCTTCAAGTAAGCCACCTGACGGGGCAATTGCGTTTGGCAAATTTATGAATAAGTGGGCCTGAAATAACGACCATGATGATACCCTAGTCCCAGGGCTGGCTATTTTGCAGTTAGTTTACGTACAATTTGCACTACTCTGTCAATATCATAAGGCTTGTAAATTATTGCAGATGCGCCTAGTCTAGTTACTTTCTCTTCTGTTTCCCTTGTCATGTCTGCTGTTACCATTATTACAATGGCATTCGGTTGAACTTCCTTAATTTTTTCCAGTCCATATATCCCGTCATACTTGTCCATCATTATATCCAAGAATACCACATCTGGGCTGAATTTCTTGTACATGTCTATTGCATCTTGTCCGTCATATCCCTTGCCTACAACTCGTATGCCCATGATCTGTAAATATTCAGAAAAAACTTTGACAGTATCCTTGTCATCATCGATTACTATTGCTGTGATCTTTGGCATGGCATGTTGTACCAGTTGTCGCTTTTATCAATAGCCCACAATGTAGCCTGTTTTTGCGTCTATTTTCACTTGGAACTTTTTGCGAACAGGTGAGGCTACAGTAACCTCGACTATCCAAATCCCATTTTTTAAGACCGGCTTTTCTACCTGGGCGATAGAATAGTATTGTTCTAGAAACCGTATCGCTATTTCCGTGGGATTGATTTTCATTTGGACCTCCTGATTCCAAAATTCTAGTGATTTTTGATTTAAACTATCAGTCATACCAAATCCTTACAGTAAGAATTTAGTCTATGAGATTATCGTATACCTGTTTTGGTTACGACTCGTTTGAGTATGACATGATGATCCCTGCCAAGTTTTGCCTCTATGCTTTTGGAGAGTGATCTATACAAGCACATGATGCTAATTGAGAAAGCATTTTTTCTAGCATGTTCGTGCAATTTGTTTTCCAAGCGGTAAACTTCATCTGGACTCACTCTTTTGTCAAGCATTGCTTGGGAATAAAATCCATGTATGTAAAGTCCTTTCATTGACTTTCTTTTGGCCAATTCGTATAAATCATCAAGTTTCTTTAATATTGACTCTATCAAAATATGTCCATCTTGTATGGTATCATCCGCATATATCAGAATAATTTTTTCTGAATTGAATAAAGAATCTAAATTTTTAATGTTTTTCAGAGCTCGTAATATTCGTAGTTCGTCTTTTTTCATTACTACTATGACATTTATTGCACTCATCACTATTCCTCTCTTTGCATATGCATAAACTACATCTTCAAGCTGTTTTTCATCATCATAAGTAATAAGAAAATGATCTCCATATTCAACTTCATTGATGAACTCGTCAATAGATTCCATATTGTCATAATGTTTTTCTTGTTCGACAAGAAATTCGTCGACTAGTTTTCGCACAAGCTGAGATTTGTTGAAAACTCCAATTTTCCTTGCTTGTGAACTTTCTACAAACTTGTCCATTCTCTTTAGTAAAAGTTTAGGGAGGTTCACGTACCCCCAATCCCTTCTGCCCATGTAATTTTATAGTCTAGGATCTAAACAAGTTTTTAGAATTTTGAGTTCAGATTTGAATAAGGAATGTATCGGAATGGTGATCGTTTCAGATGATTGGTCTACATTACAGAAGATTTTTGCTAAAAGTACGTGATGAGAGATAAATAAAATATGGTTTCATTATATTCCAAGCTAGTGTTATGATTAAAATAAAAAGAATCTATGAAAAATATTCTCCAGATGATGGTTTTAGAATCTTGATTGACAGATTATGGCCACGCGGAGTTTCAAAAGCCAATGCCCATGTTGATTTGTGGCTTAAGGAAATAGCACCAACAGATCAACTAAGAAAATGGTTTTCACACGATCCAAAAAAATGGGAATCGTTCAAGAAAAAATACACCAAAGAACTACATGACAACAAATCATTATTAGATAAAATCAAGGATCTTCAAAAAGAACATAAAACTATAACGCTGATTTTTTCTGCAAAGGATGAACAACATAACAATGCTATTGTCTTAGGCGAAGTCTTGCATATTTTATGAAAAGTCAGAAAAGTTCCCTAATCTCTATTGCTATTGTATGAATATCTATATCATCCAGTAAAACTGGCAACTATGGTTCCCCATGCCTGTCCCAAACCATCCATATCTTGCTCACCTGTACCATATTCTCCTGCAATCCATACTCCCTTGGAATCTATCGGGTCAAGTCCTACTCCAAAATAATCTCCATATCTACATGACCCACCGCAGCCAAAGAGTAGATCAACTGGACCGTTGCCTGGTTGTACCACATCTGGACTCTGGAGAGAATTTTTAGGATCGGTTATTGCTTGCTCTGTTACAGCAACTCCGGGATATGCAGTTGCAGATGAGAACCCATACGCAACAAAGAGATTCCCGCTTGGCATCTCCTTTATTGCTGGATAGAATAGATATTCATTTTTTATTCCAAAGTCAAAGTCTTGTTTTATTTTCATGTCCTTTGTATTGATTTCAATAAAGTGCAAACATGATCTTGGTATGGTGTCATTGCTTGGAATACACTTGTTGTCATGGGTAATCCATAAAGTGTCATTTGCAAATATTGCGTCCTGAATACGCGAGTCTCCGGCATCTACTAGTAAACTAGTACTTGGTTGTACTGCACTTGGCGGGTCTGAGATGGGTGATGTTGCAACTTGTGTGATTGCAAGTGATACAGGGTTTGGTGGAACACCATTTACAGAATAAACATTGACAAGAGATTGACCCGCCATGTTGGATGTAGATGCCATGTATTGGGTTGAAGTATCTGTCAAAGATTGGACAGGGTGAATAGAAAAGTGTCCAGGCATGACCTTTGTAACATAATCCAAAGGCGTACATGACATCATGTCGCTCTTGTTTAGAACCCAAAATTGCGCAAATCTGAATTGACCAGTATTCCAATCAAAGTCATTAACAGAAACTGTGACCTTGTCACCGCTTATGCCAAGTATTGGTTGGTCTGCTATCGCAGACTGGAAACTAACAAGACTGTACAAGCAGAATATGCCCTTTGTTGCATCGCTAGAGTCAGAGACTGCAACCTTGACAGTGCTTGCTGGGATGTCTGTGATTGATGCAAACCATCTTTGACTTGCATTATCGTATAACACCTTTGGATCTGATACTGCATCCTCACCTGCTCCAAAGAAAGATCCAAGATCAAACGGTTCTGCCACTGGCGTACCTGCCTTTGTCCACACTTGGCCCTGCAAATTTACCATCTCCATTACATTTGTAGGTCCTACTGCTACCTGTACATCAGGAGGAGTGACATTGTCATATCCAAGACCATCTATGATGCTGTTCATTGTATAGTTTCGTGATGATGTGATGTTTGCAAGGATCTGCTGCTGGGTTGGTGGTACCATTGCAGTATTCATCTTGGCATGTTTACGAAGCGGAATGCTGTGTTTTGTTATTTTCTTGTGGTGTTCAAGATGTTTCATAGATTTCTTTCCGTCTGGAATTATTTTTCCATGTGAATCCCATTCTGGTGTGCCATATGCTGGAGCCAAACTTGTAATGATAAACTGTGCTGATACAAGAATTGTAAAAACAAACACTGCCTTTGAACTCTTGATTATTCTATGGTACACCTAATCTAATGATGTTTTTGTATTTTTTAAGATCAGTGCAGAAATGTTATGCAATCATATTGCTGATAATGAATTCATATTTTGATGAAGTACTTGATTTGTATGCCGTGTTTCTAGTCATCTTCTAGTCTCAAGCATACAAAAATACTGGACTAAAACAACTCTAGATACAACTCTGCCAGATATTGAAAAGACCAAATCACTATTCTGTTATATTACTCTCAATCTGGATACATCATACGTGATTCAAAAATTACTCTTGGTGTTTGTTCCGGTTCTTCTTGGAATGGCGTTCTTTGGAATTGTCTTTGCCCAGTCTTCAAATTCCACAGCATATGGTCCACCTGTGAATCCTAGTGCCTATTTGGAAATTGTTTCTAATAGCGAAGGGCACAAACAAACTCTCAGATTGCCAATAGACAAACTCTTGTTTAATGTTATTCCACATTATGATCAAGATGCAAATCTGGTATCACTTTCTATGCAATTAAAACCAAATATGACAAGTACTTATCAGCAAATTGGACTCTTTAACAAGTCAAAAGACATTGTTTTTGTCTATCCTATTTTCACACAAGGAGCATATGGGCCAAATGGATTCTATGATTATTATAACAAAAAATGTGATTCAAGTTGTCTTACTGTCAGCATACCATCTCAGATTCATGGTATGCAAGCATCTAGCATAGCAGGAGCATGGGCATTAAAATTACTTCAATTTCCTTATGTAACTGATGTAGATATTGACAAAAATCCTGACATTTTAAAACAATACAAGAGGGTAATAGTCTTGCATAGTGAATATGTCACAAAAAAAGAATTTGATGCAATAACCAATCATCCGGATGTGATTTTTCTATATCCAAATGCGCTATATGCTGAAGTAAAAGCCGATTACGGAAATAATACTATAACATTGATACGTGGACATGGATACCCGGATCCAAATATCAAGAATGGTTTTGGTTGGAAGGATGACAATTCAAAATTTGAATACAATGTACAATGTGACAATTGGAATTTTTACAAGAAAGATAATGCAACAATGCTGAATTGTTATCCTGAATATCAATTGCTTTACAACGAGGAGTTGCTGAGATTACTCCAAAGTCAGGTGCCCTCTGATTTACTTGTTGATATGGCAAACTGGTTGAGATATCCAGATCAAAATAATTCTGTTAATGATTTATTGGCTGAATATAATATTTCAGGATCTCATATACCATCATGGGTTTCAGGACCTGTTACTATGGTCATAAATGGAGAGATAACTAGAACTGATTTTGCAAATATGATGCAATATCTGGATGCAACTCATTTGTTGAACTGAAACTATACCTGATATCTATTCACACTTAGTTAAGGAAATGAGTTTTGTAACCCAAGGAACTGTTAAAGTCGTAAATATTGCGGTGTCTTATATTGTACCATGCTTGACATGGCTACAGGACAAATGTCTGGAGCTATTATTGTAGCATGTGTGGTTGGCTGGACTGTACTATGTGCAGCCCTGTCATATCGAACTACAGTGTACAACAAGTAGCAAGTAGGTCTAGTTGGTCGGACTAGCATATATGCAGCCTCGACTTTGCAAAAATAATCATTAGGTTGATAAAATTTAAATCAAAATAATGGAAATATTTTGCAATGGTGAAATTAACAAAGATAGAATGTGTGAAAAAAGATGATGGATCCAGAAAAGCGCGGCAAGAACTATTTGGAACAATTTCAGGCCTGTAAATGACTAGTACCATGGTTCGTCTTTATCGAACTTTATTATCTAGCAAGTACATACTCTAAACCACATATTGAAAAAAGTAGACCCTAGTTATTTTCACAAAGAAATGCAGGCTCTCATAGATTCAACTGAGAAATCACATGGAATACACAGAACAAAGGGTTCTGATGTGTACCGTGCTAGTGCATATGGAAGATATGGAGTTTACTTGTATGAATTAAAGAAACTTGACGACAATGGAACCTTTTGGCTACCATATTGGCAGTATGATCTTTTTTCTGGGATGGAGAATGTTTTCCCAACTGGAACGCTTGACAAACCTGCATGCCAAGTGTTCATTGTTGGAGTTTCACAATATGGGCCGCAAGATGATGATATCATATATTACACCACGCCACTATGGATTGAAAAACATATACATGATTTTGAAATATTTGAAGGCAAAATAATAATCTCAAAAATGAATGAAATGGTAAATGCAAAACGGTGGGGCAATTTTTTAGACACAATGGATGGTTTACAAAATAAATTGTTTAGTGAAAAAGAGACTGCGTATGAATATTTTCCATTTGACATGGGAAACCCAAAATATTTTCTAACTGGTGAGATAATTTGCAAACAATGCGAAGCAATTCTTCCAAGTGGCAGACAGGCAAAAGAGCATCACAGCAAAACAGGCCACAAGATCCACTAGTGTGTCAGAGTCTGGACAATTTTGGACTAGAACTAGCACTATGCTGCAGAACCATGTTCTTCTGGTCCGATTTTGTATGAGATAAAACCATTCTTGATTCCACTATGGTAAAAAGACACTGGATATTTTTTAGCAAGACCTTCTTGATTTTGTATTAATTGATTGTATGGAAAATATGCAAGTGATAACAAATCAGAAGGATCGTCGTTTATTCCATATGCTAAATGTGATATCTCTGCTTCAAATCTTGCAGGGTATGGTGTATCCCCAACCTTGTTGTGCCATTCAAGTCCTGTAAAGTGCTGCACTAGGGAAAAATCAAAGGAATCTGTGTCTACTTGTAAAAAAAAGTAATCGACCTCGCCTGTGGTATTGTCCTTGAGATGATATGCAATTCCTTGTTTTGCAGGCTTCATAATGATTTGGCGTAGGTATGAATGACTCACCACTGGTTTGACCTTGAACTCGTATCGATTGACTCCTCCAAGTATGGCATGAAACTTGCCATCGTCATTAAATGAACAGATGAGGTTGAGTTCTATTGGAACTTGGTTTCTGTTAAATGCCTCTAAAAGATAGAGCATCCAGGATTTGTCTGGGATTTGGTTTCCCAAGTCTGATGTTATGTGGATGACATCTGATACAGATATGACTTGATCTGGAAAAAATGTTTTACCTTTATCTTGAACATAACAATATGATCCTGACCAAAAATGCAAATGACTATCACATTACATGTACCAATACTGATTATTGAATGATAATGAATTACTAAGTAAAAACTACCTTGTAATCATACGTTATGGATGGTTGTACCAAACATGATTTTTGACTGGAACTTTTTCTAGGTACTAACAGTTTGTCAATTCTGATCACACTAGACAATTAATGCCTCCATAATATGCAAATTATTGTGACTCTGCAATCAAAGGAACCAGGTACGAAATCGTCAGATGAATGGATGGTATCAGATGAGCTCAAGGAGCTAGATGCCGCTGAAAATGAACTCATGGAAAAAGAAAGACACTTGACTTTACTTACAAACGAGTCTTTTTCAAAAATGAAAGAAATTTCTAAAATTAATCGCGATCTACAAAATAGGATAAAATCTTTACAAGAACTAAGTACCTCACTGAATAGGAAAAATGAAGAGTTGAAAATGGCAAATCAAGAACTTGAAAGAAAGACAATTCACAACAATAATGTAAGTTTGGAATTGAAAGAAAAGTTAGAGCATGTCACTCAAAAAGAAAAAGAGTTGTCACTACAGCGTGATTTTCTTGCAAAACGATTGGATGAGACTACACAAGATCTAGTCAAGGCAGAAAAATTTGCTATAATTGGAGAGCTCTCAGCTAGATTGGCACACGACCTACGAAACCCACTCTCAGTCATAAAAAACACCATGGATGTAATGTCTGGCAAGCCAAATATGAAAATTGAAGAGCGATTACAACATGTTGCAAGATTCAAGAGAGCAGTTCAACGTATGGCACATCAGATTGATGATGTACTAGACTTTGTGAAAAAAACTGATATGATATTGCAAGTAACATCGTTGCGCTCTATAATGGAGAGTGCAATTAATGTCATACTGATTCCTCCTAATGTCAAAATATATCTTCCAGCAAATGATGTTTCTGTTACATGTGATTCTAGAAAACTTGAAGCCGTTTTTTCAAACATTATACTAAATGCAATTCAAGCTACTGATGACAATGGAGAGGTAAAGATTCGTATGACTGATCTTGGTCATGATGTTGCAATAGAATTCGAAGATAGTGGGCATGGAATACCTTCCACGGTAGTTCCAAAGATATTTGATCCATTGTTTACAACTAAACAGACTGGAACAGGACTAGGTCTTTCAATATGTAAAAATATTGTAGAGCAACACGGGGGAATAATTTTAGTCAAGTCACCTCCAACTGTATTTACCATAAAACTTCCAAAGAATATGCCACAAAAATCGAGAATCTATCAAGGCATTTGAGCCAAGACTTGGAATCATGTGTAATTTCTGACTAGTTTTCGTATTGATGTGATACGAATTGTTTGTAGGTCTTGTACAAGCTATTGTTATTTTATAATTTAATATTAAATAATTCATGTCTGCTGAGAGCAAAAAATCACCTAGCAACGACCGCGTGAAGATTAAAGCCATTGTAGTAGACGATGATTCGGATGTGAGAGAAATCTTCATTGAACTGTTACAGATGAACGACATCAAAGTGGTTGCAAATGGTATCAACGGCAAAGAGGCAGTTGAATTGTATAAAATGCACCATCCGGATTTTGTATTCCTTGATTATCTGATGCCTGAATATGATGGTCTTTATGCAATAGAAAAAATAAAAGAGTTTGATCCTAGTGGAAAAATAATATTGGTATCTGGTTCGCATTTTGAAGCCAATACATTAGGGGATACGGTAAAAGCAATTATTAAAAAACCAATTGAGATGAGTGAAATATTCAAGGCAATAGACAAAATACTTGTACCAACATAGGTCTAAGATAGGAACTAGTCATATGTGGTTTAACTATTAAGGGCTTACAATCATTGTAATTTTTATCAAAACTGTTGCAAAAATCATGATATGTGAAAAAAATCAGATTCAAGTGCGGTTGTTCTTGAGGGATTTTTCCCTTAGAACTTTCCGCTTGTAGAGAATCTGCAATATTGATTGTATATCTGAATAGAAAAGAGTGTGTTTGTTTATTGTAAAAAACTAGATGAATTATGAAAGTATGTTTGAACCAAACACACTATTTGATATATTCAGCCTAGTGTACAAATACATCAAGTAGATCGTGGAATAACAAACCATGTAGAGTGGTCAATCTGCATCCACGGTCTCTATATTGTTGCACATTGTTTGTCATTGGTTTTTTTCTAGTAAAGAAAAAATCTTAGGTTGTGCACTGGTAGGCTGGGAATTTGAATATTTTTTAAAACGAACCGGTACCTGGCAGCGTTTAAGATATTTCCAATCTTTGAAATTAAGAAATTAGTATCTTATGTTTACTTCTCTTATGATATCCTGAAATTTTTGAAGTTCTTGATAAAATTTTATTCCCTTTTCCGTAGTGGCAAAAATGTACTTGGTTTTAATTCTACTAGTGCGTATCATGCCTGCATCAATGAGTTTCTTGCAGTTACGCATTACTGCATTGTGAGATAGGTTTGCTTTTTGAGATATTTTGGTTATGGATATGCCGTCCATGCCTGCATCAACACATACTTGAAGTATGTCACAAGTAATGCCTAATGCGGTTCTATGTCGATGTCTTGTGAACGGTACACTTGATTCTATACTAGCCATCGTATCTGTTGATGTCATTGAAACTTGTCCTAGTGCACTCTAGTTATTATCTTTGATCGAAAAGTTTTATCTGAGACTATTACTCATCACAGCGATGAGTCAAATTTAATAACATGTCTCATATTTCCAGTAGAACCAATTCATAATACGGCAACATAATGTTACTATGTAACTGATAAAAGAGTAGCATGTCCTATATATTTCGAAAACGCAATACTGCCCGTGATAAGAGACTATGCAGTTATAACACTTGGCGTGTTAACACTGCTTGCGACATCTGCTGCAGTATATGGCATACTGACAATAAACACGCAGATCCAGGCAAAACCTGAGCAGGTCAAAATACCTGATTATACAACGGAGCTTGATTCTCTAAAAACACAAGTTGATTCTATAAATTCTCAAGTTAATTCAATCAATTCGCAGATTAACACGATGAGCACCAATCTTGCTGTTCTTGATACTCTGAAGAATAACGTTGCAGACATTAACGGAAAATTAACAAATCTTGCAACCAACTCTACTACAATACAGCCTGCTGCCTTGACCACATATCCAACATATGCCTCGCTTGCAGTTGTACTGGACAAGTCAAACTACTTGCAAACTGATGCTATACAAGTTACTGCAATTGGTGCAAATCCACAAAAAACAGTAGATGTGGAATTACTTGACAACACTGGGTTTGTTGTATTGCACAAAACAATATGGTCTGATTCAACTGGTAGAGTATCATATTCGATGCAGCTCTCTACTGCATTACCACTTGGAAATTATCAAGTCAAAGTAATCTCAGATCAACAAGCCATCTCACAATCCCTTTCAATTGTTGCTCCAAGTAGTACTACTACCACTACAACTTCTGGTGTATTCACTGCACAAACTGACAAGGCAGTATACAACACAGGTGATCTTATCCAGGTATCTGGATCAGGTCAGGTGGGCAGTTCGATTACTGGAGTTCTTACTAGCCCATCTGGAAAAACCTATTCCACTACAACTACAATACAATCTGACGGCTCGTATGCCATGTTCTTCTCTCCAGTGCAGCCATATGAAACAGGAAACTGGGGCATAGTTGTGACAAATCTAGGTCAAAGTAAATCTCTTGACATATCCATTGGTACTGGCAGCTCAAGTACAGTTACATTTACTGCACAGGCTGACAAGAGCATATATCAAAGAGGTGACTTGATGCAGGTAACTGGAACAGGTCAGCCAAGTACGACTGTTACTGGAGTTCTTACTAGTCCATCTGGGTTAACACACACAACAACCACGACTACAAACTCTGATGGTACGTATTCATTATATTTCTCAATTGGCCAATCCTATGAGACTGGCAACTGGGCTGTAACTATATCCAATTTATCGCAGAGCAAGACGCTCTCTATCTACATACAATCCTAGATTTTTTATACATAGCACACTAGTTTTTGTATACGTAAAACTGTATATTATTTTCACATGATGATTGTGTATATTATTTTCACATGATGATTGTGTATATTATTTTCACATGATGATTGTGTATATTATTTTCACATGATGATTTTGTATATTGTCACTAGAGACTCATTCTATACAATTCTTAGACAAGTTATATGAAGTATAACATCTACATAATTTCATGCGGTTATGGTGTACGTAATTGCACGTTAGACTTTCCAGTCTAGAAGAAGCGGTGTGAATCCGACTTAACCGCACCAAAATATTTTTCCACATACTAGTGGCAGTATTTTTCCAATTAATTCTTGATAGAAAAAAAATGTACAAGTCTTACAGAATAAACCTAGTATATTCAGATAGGTGATGTGACCTATGACATAGAGTTGGCAAGACTTGCAAGAAAACATGATGTCATTGGTAAGCAATTTCTTGCCCTGTCTTTTGCTGCAATTATGCTGTTTTCATTTGGGATGTTGTCACACGGAATATACGCATCTGCAACATATTCGATAACTAAAACAAAATCAGGCCTTGTTGCATCTGATCCACTAGACAACCAGACTGAGACAAAACAACAGGTCTTGTCAGACACTAGATACTGGAATTATTACGGAACCGCAGTATCTGAAAAAAACACGGCATATGACATTTACAAAGATTCACAAGGATTACACATTGGAGAACCAGGACCTGACCCAACTCAATTCGGTGATGGAAGCTATTCCGGATATTATGCAGTCTCACCTAGTACAACTGCATTGCTAGTTCACGCTACACTTACTGCAACAAACCAACCGGTACTACACAATGACTTTCAAAACCAGCTAGAAATCATGACAACAAGTGGAGTAGTAAATTATCTTGACTGTGCTGCAATAACAAACTCTGATGGAACCTATTGGACACTAGTTCACGGCTATGGAGATGCAATAGAAGCCTCAAACTTTGATACATTATGGGTGGATACTAGTCCAAACCAACCTTTGACAAGGGAATGTACTGTAATCACCAATGGTTCCAACTATCTAAAACTCTACGTGGATGGAGTCATGGTGTATTCTAGCAATACACTCTCACTTGGAATGCCTGCTCCATTTGATTACTATTTGCAAACGATGAACTCTTACTATAACCAGATGAGGTATGGTATCTTCAAGGATTATTACGCAACAACTGATGAAAAGATCCTAGTCACAAACAATCCGTCAAATGCTGCAACAGTATCTTTGATTGATTCATCTGGCACTACTTTGACAAGCTCTGCTGTAACAACTGGTACTGCAACACTTGACATTGGAAAATATCATTTCCCACTTAATGCAACAATTCAGGTAAGTGATTCAAGTGGCAATGTCATTGCATCAAACCCTGAGAGCATCTATGGTGGTGACACCTTCTCGGTATCTTCAGGAACAGTAAGAGGAACTGCAACTGTACCGCAGCCACCTACAAATCTCTCTGCAACTTCTACATCGTCATCTCAAATCAACCTATCATGGACTGCACCATCAGATAATGGTGGTTCTGCAATCACCGGATACCAGATAGAGCGCTCGCCTGATGGCTCTACATGGAGTACCATAGTATCCAACACTGGTTCTACTTCCACAACATACTCTGATACTGGATTATCTCCAAGTACTGCTTACACTTATCGCGTATCTGCAATCAATTCCGTAGGTGTTAGCTCTCCGTCAAACACCGCATCTGCTACAACTAGCAGCAGCATTACAACAACTGTGCCACAACCACCAACCGGACTTGCTGCTAGCGCAACATCATCTTCCGCAATAAACTTGTCCTGGAGTGCACCAAGTGACAATGGCGGTTCTGCCATTACAGGATACATGATTGAAAGATCAACAGACAGTGGTACAACATGGAGTACCATAGTATCCAACACTGGTTCTACTTCCACTGCATATTCTGATACTGGACTTGCTCCTAGTACGACCTATACGTACAGAGTATCTGCAATCAATGCAATTGGCACCAGTTTGCCATCAAACACTTCATCTGCTACAACTAGTAGCGGCATTACAGCAACTGTACCGCAACCGCCAACTGGGCTTGCTGCATCTTCTACACAAATCTCTACAATCAATCTTAGCTGGAATGCACCTGCAAGTGACGGAGGATCGCCAGTAATTGGCTATCAGATTCAAAGATCCACTAATGGCGGCTCGTGGTCTACCATTGTATCCAACACAGGCAGTACATCTACTACCTACACTGATACTGGATTGCTTCCTCTTGTGAATTATTCGTACCAAGTCTCTGCAATCAATGCAATTGGCACCAGTTTGCCATCAAACACTGCCACTACTGCAACTTATTTGGCAGGACCATCACCCATACCTGGCGGACTAGCTATCTTGCTACCAAAACTTCCATAATCTGGTTTAGATAACGTCACGTACAATATTGATTCTAAATAATTAAAAAAATTGTTTCTAGCAGATCCTCTCAAGTAGTGATTTTTCAC
>JAJPEA010000113.1 GCA_023252335.1 Nitrosotalea sp. | reverse complement strand
ACAAGTTCTGCAGGAACTCCTGTTAACATTGGAAACTTGACAGCTAGTGATAATGTTCAAGTGGTTACAATTACAAACAATGCTCCAGCATTATTCCAGTTTGGAAATACTACAGTAACGTGGACTGCAAAAGATGAAGCAGGAAATACAGCAAACGCAACTCAAATAGTTCAAGTTGTGGATAAATCACCTCCCAAGTTGACAATTCCTGCAGATGTGGTAACAGATGCAACAGCATTTGAAACACCTCTTGTGATAGGCGATGCTAATGGCACTGGAATAATTGATACATCACCCAAAATAACAAGCAACTCTACTGGACTATTCCATATTGGTAAAACTACAGTGCAATGGACTGCAACTGACAAGTTTGGAAATGAAAAGACACTAGACCAGACTGTAACAATACTTGCATGTGGCAAACCATCTTCAGATTACAACCTGATAATGGGAACAAATGGCACTGACACACTAACAGGCTCTACTGTACCCAACTTGATAATTGGACTGGAGGGCAATGATGTAATCCACGAGGGTCCATCTGGTGACTGTGTAATTGCTGGAAATGGTAACAATATCATATATGCTGGAAATGGTACAAATACCATTTACGCAGGCAATGGTGATAACATCATCAGAGGAGGAAACGGAAACATGCAGGTGTTTGCAGGTACTGGAAGCAACATAATCCAGGGTGGAAGCGGACAGAACACTTGTAGCCTTGGCAATCCTACAAAAGATCTAGTTACAAACTGTCAGGTAAAACTTCGTTAAATTTTTAGCAAAACGCTATTTTTCCATATAGATTATAATTACAAGTAAATCATTTTCTATTTGAATGACAAGTTCCAAGAACCTGTTTTCACGTGCCAAAAAAGTCATACCTTCTGGCATAAACAGTCCTGTAAGGTACTATGATCCATATCCGTTCTTTGTAAAAAAAGCCAAAGGCAGTGTATTGTGGGATGTGGATGGAAGACATTATCTTGATTACTGTAACGCGTATGGTGCTCTGCTTCTTGGACATGGGAGAAAAGAAATAGTTTCTGATGTAAAAAAACAACTAGCCAAGGGAACTCTATACTGTGCTCCTACCGAAATCGAAGTAGAACTCTCTGAATTGATATCTGGAAATTTTCCATCCATGAAAAAGGTACGTCTAGTTAATACTGGTAGTGAGGCAACCATGACTGCTATTAGACTAGCGCGCGGATTTACAAAAAAGAAAAAAATAATAAAATTTGAAGGGTGTTATCACGGCGCACATGATTATGTTCTAGTCAAGGCTGGTTCAGGTGCTGCACACATTGGCATGTCAGTCTCTGAAGGAAGCTTGGATGAAGTTTCAAAAAATACTCTAGTTGTCCAGTATAACAACTCCCAAGAACTGCAATCGTTATTGGAAAAAGAAGATGATGTGGCAGCAGTAATTGTAGAGCCTGTTCTTGCAAATATGGGACTAGTATTGCCTGCAAAGAATTTTCTAAACGATCTAAGAAAAATAACCTTGGAAAAAAACATTGTATTAATTTTCGATGAGGTAGTTACAGGATTTAGAATGTCACCTGGTGGTGCTCAAAAGTACTTCTCAATACAGCCTGATATCACCACGCTTGGAAAGGCGCTTGGAAATGGTTTTCCTATTGCTGCAGTGGGTGGCAAAAGTGAGATAATGGACATGCTCTCCCCTGAAGGAAAGGTATACCAGGCAAGCACTTATGCAGGAAATCCTGTCTCTGTCTCTGCTGGCGTATCCTCTATCAAAACCATGAATAAACTCCAATCCAAATTATATCCAAAACTTGAAAAGAATTGTACCAAACTAGTTTCTGCAATACATGATTTGGCATCAGACATGAAAATTGCGCATCAAATTAATTCCATTTCATCCATGTTCCAGATATTTTTTACAGATGAAAAAGTTGTAGATTATTCTTCTGCAAAAAAAACAGACATGGCTAGATTCAAAAAGTTATTTCAAGTATTACTTGAAAATAAAGTATTCATTGCACCATCACAATTTGAAACAGTGTTTTTGTCATATGCACATTCCAAAGATGATATAAAACAAACAATCAATGCCTACGAGAAAGCATTGCAAGCGGTGAAATCATGAAATACATAATTGGAACAAGAGGCAGTCAACTCTCACTTACTCAGACAAACTGGGTAGTCTCTGAAATTAAAAAAAAATCACCGCAAACAGAATTTGAAATAATTACAATCAAGACACAAGGAGATACTGATGCACGACCTCTTTTTACCATAAACCAAAAAGGGATATTTGAAAAAGAGATTGATAGGGCAGTGGCAGAAAGAAAGGTTGACTTTGCAGTGCATAGTCTAAAAGATGTTCCTGCAGATCTGCCAGAAGATCTGATACTTGCATGTGTTCCAAAAAGAGAAGAGGCAAATGATGTCTTTATAGCAAATGATGGAACCACGTTGCACACAATAAAAAAGGGGGCACTCATTGGCACAAGTAGCTTGAGAAGAGCCGTACAAATTACAAGAATTAGGCCTGATGTTTTAGTAAAACCAATTCGAGGTAACATTGAGACAAGAATAAGAAAGGTCCATGATGGAGAATTTGATGGTATAGTCTTGGCTCAAGCAGGAATCACAAGATTGGGCCTTGATGTAAAATTTGAAAGGCTATCCATGGATGTATTTCCACCATCTCCAGGACAAGGAGCACTAGGTATCGTATCACGAAAGGATAACGCTCCCCTAATTGAGTTGCTTCAAAAAATCGAAGATCCAGAGACTAGACATGCAGTAGAGGCAGAACGATCGCTTTCCATGTTTGTTGATTCTGGATGTAGATTTCCGGTTGGAGCATTTGCTCATAAAGATAATGATCGTTTAAAATTAAAAGTGATTGTATATTCAATAGATGGGAGAAAATCTATAATGGTAGAAAAAGATTCAGAGATAAACAAGGCAAACGATCTTGGCAAGCAAGTTGCAACAGAACTTCGAGAAAAGGGAATCTCAGAGATTGCAAAGGACTGGAGAGAAAAAGTAGAGGAATGGAATAGCAAATGACAGGCAAAGTTTTCATTGTTGGTGCAGGACCTGGAGATCCAAAGCTTATCACACTAAAGGCAGTTGAATCTATCAAATCTGCAGATATAGTCCTCTATGACAGATTGGTAAGCAAAAAAATTGTTGCCATGATTCCAAAAAGGGCTGAAAAGATGTATGTCGGCAGAGATGTTGGCGATGATTACACACATCAAAATACCACAAATGACTTGATGGTACAATTTGCGAAAAAAAATAAAAATGTTGTACGACTAAAGGGAGGAGATCCTTTTATTTTTGGACGAGGTGGAGAGGAGGCAGAGTTTCTCAAAAGACACAAAGTAAAATATGAAATAATTCCTGGTATCACATCAGGCATTGGCTCTGCAGCATATTCTGGAATTCCTCTCACACACAGAAAATATGCATCATCTGTAGTATTTGTAACAGGTCACGAGGATGCCAAGAAAACTACAAGTGTAGTGGATTGGAAAAAACTTGCAAAATCAGTGGACACCATAGTAATCATGATGGGCCTATCACGACTAGATGTCATATCAAAAAAATTGATTAGTGGTGGCCTGAGTAAGAGTACTCCAGTAGCAGTGATTCAAAACGGAACAACTGATGAACACAGGATGATAAAAGGTACGCTCTTGAATATATCTAATAAAGTAAATCAAGCCAAAATCAAACCTCCGTCCATAGTTGTGGTTGGCAAGGTGGTAAACCTCTCTGATACCATAGGGTGGAGATGATGAAGGGCAAAGTCATTGCAATTACTAGATCAAAAGAAGACTCGGAAGAATTTACCAAACTGGTATCTAGTGCAAAAGCAAAACCAATCTCGTTGCCAACAATAGAGCTTGTAAGCAAGGGAGATGGGATGGTAGATGAGTTTCTTGCTGCAGTAAGGGAAGACGATCCTGATTATTCTGTTTTTATGAGCTCAAAGGCAGTCAAGCTCTTGTTTGACACTGCAAAAAAGATTTCAAAATATGAAAAACTCCAACTTGCTGTTGCAAATACCATAGTAATTGCAGTGGGCCCAAAAACAAAGACTGCGCTTGAATCTGAAGGAATTAGAGTATCACATGTTCCAGAAAGGTTTTCGTCAGTTGGGGTGGGAGAGGTTTTCACATTTCTTAATGCCGAGGGAAAAAAAGTAATTGTTCCACGAAGTGGTGCATCTACTCCATTTCTTGCACAGCTCTTAAAAAAAATAGGCCTCAAAGTAAAAGAGGTCTATCTGTATGATGTCAAGTCCTCTAGTGCATTATCTTATTGGACAGAATTTAAAAAACTCTTTTCACAAAATAAAGTGGATGGAATAATATTCACAAGTGTCTCGTCAGTACGAGCGTTTTTTGATATCATGTTGTCTGACATGGATGAAAAAACTCTAAAAACTAGTCTTGGAAAAACCACAACCGTTGCTATTGGCCCATTTACAGCAGATGAGCTCAAAAAATTTGGTGTAAAACCGTTCATAGCTGATGTACACACAGTACAAGGCGCAGTAGATGCTATCAAGAGTTGTTTTGCTAGGTGAGCAATTTTAATAACGGCCAAAGAATCAGAAATGACAGAAAACGATTTGAATCATATATCCAAGGAAATGATATCTAAAACCCGTTCTCTTTCTATTGTTATTCCTACGTATAACGAATCAAAAAACATCGTAAAGATGCTTGATTCATTGCGTACTGCACTAACAAGAGAAATGAATGCAGAAATTATTGTAGTAGATGATAATTCTCCTGATGGTACAAGCCAAGCCGTTGAAGAATATGCAAAAAATTCTGCAAATTCTGGATATACTATCCAAATAATACGCCGTGAGAACAAGCGAGGTCTAAGCTCTGC
>JAJPEA010000010.1 GCA_023252335.1 Nitrosotalea sp. | reverse complement strand
AGCTATCGAGGCAGTGGTTCGCAATGTAATCAGAGTTTATAAAAAGCCTTTGCGTTTTTGATTCATTGAAGGTATCAATTTCGGGGGTTAGAGGAATTTTTGGTAATGACCTCAACCTTGAAGATATAATTTATTATTGTAGAAATTTTTCACGCCTTGTCAAGTCAAAAAAATGTGTGGTAGGCAGAGATACCAGGCCATCAGGTGAAATTGTAACCAATGTTGCAATTGCTTCACTTTTAGAAAGAGGAATATCCGTTTACAACCTAGGCACATCTCCTACCCCTGTTGTCTTCAGAGAAGCAAGAAAATATGGAAGCGGTTTGATAGTTACTTCTTCGCACAATCCATTGGAATGGAATGGTCTCAAGTTTATCCTAGATGGAAGGGGTATCAACGAATCAGAACTAGAGTACTTGGAAAAGAAAGATAAATTTCAAAGAGAGGAGATTGGAACTGAAACACAGGTTGATTCAAGCTATATCGATGAGGCTATCAAGGTAATTGGAGATATAAAAAAATCATCAAAAATAGCAATAGATGTGGGTGGAGGCGCGGCATTTGATGTTGCACCCCAGTTGCTAAGAAAATTAGGTTGCAAAGTGAGTATCATTAATGGTACACCAGGTAAATCAACTCGAGGCCCAGATCCTACAAACGATCAACTGTCAGGACTTGTCCAGGCATCAAAAAAGACAAACATTGGTTTTGCTTTTGATCTTGATGGAGACAGACTAGTTGTAGTAAGAAATGGTAAAAAACAATCTCCTGATGTAACACTAGGTCTTGGCGTAGCAGGTGCACTAGAAAAAGGATACAAAAAATTTGTTCTCAGTATAGACACAAGTATTGCAATTGAGAAATTTATCAAGCAAGAAGGCGGCCAAGTAAACAGATCAAAAGTAGGAGAAGCAAATGTCGTGGACTTGATGTTGAAAACCAAATCACAAGCTGGTGGAGAAGGAAGCAGTGCAGGATTTATCTTGCCAGAGTTTAACATGTGTAGAGACGGTATTCTTACAAGTGGTCTTATTGCATCAATGGTTGGAACAAAACAGTTCAACGACATAAACAAATTCATGGAAGGATATCATCAAGTGCGAACTAAAGTTAGTGTAGATTCTAAATTGCACAAGAAAACACTTCAAACCCTTTTGAAAAAGATGAGAAAACAATCAAGTCAAATAATAACAATTGATGGAATAAAATCCATAATAGATGAAAATAGTTGGGTCTTGGTAAGACAATCAAATACTGAGCACATTATCAGAGTCTCTGCAGAGTCAAATGACATGAACAAAGCCAAAGAAATAGAAAAACAGATCAGCAAGTTGGTTAAACAAAGCTATGAAGAGTCCAGATGAGACAAAAATAATCAAGACATTTCAAAGTAGATTTGGAAAAAAATCAAGATTTCAAGCAGAAGATGTCGAAGTCTTGAAGATAAAAAATACCAAATTTGTTGTAAAATCGGACATGTTAGTCCAAAGCACTGATGTTCCCAAAGGAATGAAACTTGAAGATGTTGCAAGAAAGAGTTTGGTTGCATGTGTAAGTGACTTTGCATGCAAGGGAATCAAGCCCACATTTGCCACCATTGCATTAGCAATACCACGCAGTTTTACTCAAAAAATGATCAACGAGTTGGCAAAAGGTTTTCTGAAAGCATCCAAAGAATTTGGATTTCACATAGTAGGCGGAGATACCAATGAAGGACAAGAGCTAGTCATCGAAGTATCCATGTTTGGTGCAGGTGACAAGAAGATGCCATCTAGAGGGGGTGCAAGAATAGGAGATATCATAATAACATCGGGGCCTTTTGGTTATTCTTCAGCAGGTTTGAAGCTTGTTTTAGGTAACCGCAAGGTAAAATCACAATCCGCAGATAGGTTTAGAAAAGCAATTTTTAGGCCAAATCCTAGATTAGATTTCGGATTAAGGGCTGCTAGATATTTTTCGTCATCAATGGATTCAAGCGATGGACTTGCAATAACCCTAAATGATATGAGTAAACAGAGTAGAAAAAAATTTGTGATAACTAGTCTGCCCACTGGAAACAATGTAATCAAATTTGCGCATCAAAATAAAATGAATCTAAAAGATCTAGTGTTTTGCGGCGGCGAGGAATATGAAATTGTATTCACAGCACATCCAAGAGATTTGAATAGGATCAGGAGTTTAGCAAAGAAAACAGATGCCCCACTATATGAGATAGGCCATGTATCCAATGGAAAAAACGTAATTTTGGTAGAAAATGAGAAATCCAGAATTATCAAGAGATGCGGCTGGACACACCTTAGATCCTAATGTTTTTTAAACCCGTTAAAGAGTCTTGAAATGTTGTCCACACAAGAAGCTAAGGAAAAATGGGGAATAGCTCATATTTTCAGTAGTTTCAACAATACCATAGTGCACATTACAGATGTTTCTGGTGCAGAGACTGTGGCAATTAGTTCTGGTGGACGACATGTTAACGCAGACAGATACGAATCATCTCCTTATGCAGCAATGAAATCAACTGCAGCAGTGGTAGAGGCAGCACATGACAAGGGCTTTACAGGTCTTCACATTAGAGTAAGAGCAGTAGGTGGAGTCGGTTCACGTGTTCCAGGTCCAGGTGCACAGGCAGCAATCAGAGCACTAGCAAGAGGCGGATTTAAGATTGGAAGAATTGATGATGTAACCCCAATTCCTCATGATACCACAAGAAAGAAGGGTGGTAAAAGAGGAAGAAGAGTCTAGGCATCTACAAGCTTTACTTTAACTTTGGCGTTTTTGTTTTCAAAGAACTTTGTCATAAAGGTGGCAAATTTATCTTCGAGTTTTTTTCCCTTGGTTTTCATAATTTGATCTCCTAATTTCAATTCCATTCCAGAGAAAAGTTCTATTTTTATCAACACTTTGAAAAAGGCCCAGCCAAATCTTTCCATCGGTTTACTTATCAGAAAACCTTCGGTGACCCCACACAGAGTCTGCAATTCATTCATTGCAGCAGTAACAATCTCTAGATCAATTTCATATTTGGTTGTTGCAATCTCAAGAATAGTAGCCCTCCCGTGCATAAACAACCATCCACCATGACGCACAAATAATAAACTTACTTGATGTGTCCAACGATGTTTGAAATTGTTTTCCACTTGTAACTGTCAGATATTTTCACTTGAAGATACATCAGAAGATGCCGACTCGGGTTCTGATGTAGATTCTGACATTGATTTGGCTTCTCCTTTTAGCTTGTCTGACCAAGATACCATCTTTCCATCTTGTTCAACACTTATTGTAGTTTGTATTCTCACATTAATTCCAACAGATCTAAATAATGTCAATAATTTTCCGCCATCAATGATTTCATTAATTTCTCCCCCTTGGATGAGCTCTGCAAGTTTTTCTATAACCATCTTGGTCTCGGTAGGAAATTGAGATTCGGCATTCTGAAGTACCTCTTCTCCCCTATATCCGAGTTGTTTGAGAACAAGGTCTCTTGGAGTAGTCTTTGGTGTCTTTGATTCAGGCTTGACCTCGTCAATTCTTTGTCTCTGTGAGATGTTTTTTTGCATCTCAAGCATTCTTTTTGCTTTGAGAAGCTCTAGTTCTTTGTCTTCTTCAGTCAACCCTTGATTACCCCAATTGGAACAAGCTTTGCTACTTTAGTAGCTATTCCAAGTTCATGAGATACATTTGCGACAGCATCAACATCCTTGTATGCCTCTGGCGTTTCTTCCACCACGCCTTCTCGTGTAAGAGCTTTTATGAAAATTCCTTTATCGTTCAATGATTTTTGCACTTGGCCTTCTGTAAAACTTCTTCTTGCAGCAGACCTTGACATCATTCTTCCTGCACCGTGTGCAGTAGAACCAAAGCTCAAGTCCATAGAATTTGGTTTTCCCAATAAAATCCAGCTACCAGTACCCATAGAACCAGGTATGAACACAGGCTGGCCTATATCTCGATATTTTCTTGGTATTTCATCTCTACCTTGTGGAAATGCTCTTGTTGCACCTTTTCTATGAACCACAACTGATCGTAGTTCGCCATCAATTTTGTGTTTTTCAACTTTGGCAATGTTATGAGCAACATCGTAGATTAGTTTCATGTCAAGATCAGATTCTGATTGTTTGAAAACTCTTTCAAAGGCTTTTCTTGTCCAGTGTGTTATCATCTGTCTGTTGCTCCATGCATAATTTAATGCAGCAAACATTGCTTTTCTATATGACTCGCCCTCTTCTGAAGAATTTGGAACACATGCAAGTTCTCTGTCTACTAGATTTATTTTGTATTTAGAGAGCGCCTGTTCAGATACTCGTAGATAATCACTGCATACCTGATGGCCAAAACCACGTGAACCACAATGAATCAATACAGTAATTTGTCCTTCATTAAAAATTCCCATCTTTTTAGCAGCTTCCTTGTCATGAATTTGATCAACACGTTGTACCTCAAGAAAATGGTTTCCAGAGCCAAGACTTCCAAGTTGTGGCGCACCTCTCTTTCGTGCAGTTGGAGATATCTTTGCAGGATCAGCATTTTTTATCTGTCCATTTTCTTCGCATACATCAGCATCATCTTTTGAACCATATCCGTGATCAATTGCCCATTGTACTCCTTTTACAAGAACTTCATCAAGATCAGAAGAGGTCAATCTCACAGCACCTTTAGAGCCTACTCCAGACGGAATAGATGTAAATAATTCGCTAACAAGATCCCGAAGTTTAGGCCTGACATCTTTTTCCATGAGATTTGTTTTGATTAGCCTCACACCACAATTTGATACCACAATACCATTTGCGATGAAATTGTGGTTGTGATTATTGATAGTCAGATCATAGACATAACCATCGTAATCAACCTCTTCTATCTTTGCTATCTTGTCCCATCCGTATCCATCTCCAATTGAAATTTCTTTCATAAACTCGTCAAAGCGTATGACATCCCAAACCCTTGCTGATTTTCTCTCAGACCATAGCGAGTGCTCTATAAAGCTTTGAGTAAAGTATTCACCTTTTAGCGTGGCTAAAATTTGTCCAGAGCTTGTTCCGCTCGAATACATTTCCCGTGCAGTGGTTCGTGCATCATCTCTTTGTTCCCTGATCGTACTAGTAAAACCAAGATACAAGGAAGCTATGCTAGCTAGTACCTCCTTTTCCTTGTTGTAAATATATCCTACAGTACTGAGGAAGCGCAACATGTTCTTGGCGTTGGATTCTATACCAAGACGTACTGCCACTGTCTTGCCCTTTTTGCCGTCATATGCATAGCCATCCACCAGTGTTGGATCCGAAGTCATTATGCCAAGTGATTCTAGGATTTCTCTCATGTCATTTACTATCTCAAATGCATTGTCTGCCATAGTCTCTAGCTTGCTTACGCTAAAGGCAGGCATGGTAAAGTTATAGCCATTGTTAGATGTTGGCTTGGAAAGTTCACCTCCAAAATATGCAGCAACAAAAAGTCGTTGTTGCCACGGCTTGAGAGATTTTATCCATGCAGGTATTCTGTATCTTTGTGCAGACCTGCTCCCTGAAGGAATTCCCATTGCATGTAAAACTACTCTGAATCCTCGGGAAGATATTTTGAGAGAGTGCTCCACAGCTTGAAAAGTTGCCTCACCATAGTGTGAATTTATTGTGTGTTGTCTTTCGCGAGATGTAATAGTTGAGTTCAATCCCAACCAACTCAAATCATCCTGTATTGGTTTGAGATCTTCTAATTTTCCATAAATTGATACATACTTGTTTCCTTGTGGTACCGTACCATCGCTTAGTATTATGCCAAGTAATTTTAGTATCCTAGGAAGTTTGTTGCTAGTTGTCTTTAGTTCCAAGAGCCCAAGGTTGCCAAGATGTCGCAATACCTGTGCTCTAGCATTACCTTTTTCAGTTACACCCAATTCATTCATGGCCTTGTTAAGATCTTCAATGTTGTATATGTCGGCTTCATTAGGTTCTGATTGCTCCAATCCTTCAAATCCATGAGAAACTAGACTTGTCCCAATTGACACAAGACCTGCATCTACCATGCCTTTCTCAGTAAGCAATGGATGGTCACTAGTGACTAGAAGTTCTTTTCCAAACTTTGTGGTTATTTTGAGTATTGCACCTTGATGCTTTTTCTTGAGCATTAGAACAGGTTTTGTCTTTATAGTAGCCTTGCTTTGCACATCAAATGATAAAGTGTCGTCATTGTCTGCAATTGTAACTATACGTTTCCAACCTCCGTCCTCAGTGTATACTCTGGTAGACGGATGAAGGCAGTTGATATCATAACCTACGCCCCCAGGGCTTATCATGCCCTCTTCGGCATCCATAGCAGCGACTCCCCCAACAGGAAATCCATAGCCTTCATGACCATCTGGAAGAACTACAACATGTTTGAGTACTCCAGGTATTGTGGATACATTTACTGCTTGTTGGATTGTTCTATCTGTAAGCATTTTTTGCAATAATTTTTCATCAGCGTAAATTGTTACTGGAACTTTCATGCCTTTTGATGGATCAGCCTCAATACGATATTCCATTTCACGTATTTTCTTTGGAATTAGTGATGACATCTCTTTCTGCGAAAAAAGGTATCCGGACACAATTTAAATCATGAGTATAGGATCAGCCAATCATTTAATCAACTTGGCAGTATGTCGATACAAGTCATGCAATGTCTTTCCATCAAGTAAAACAGCATCCTCTTGTTTATCATCATTGACTTTATCCTGGTTATTTTTTTCTAGTTTTTTATCCGAGTCCATAGATTTGATTTGCTCTCAAGCATAGAAAAAAGTGTCGATTTTAATCCATATTCATACAAGTAGATTTATTTTCCTTGATCAACTGATCCCAAACATGCCAATTCTTCCAATAGATAGCGGCCGTTATGGTACTGATGAAATGAAGGAGATTTTCGATGATCAAAAAAAGATAACATATCAGCTAGATATCGAAGCAGCAGTTGCCCTATCCCAGTCAGAGATAAAGATGATTCCAAAGGATGCAGCTTTGAACATATCAAAGATGGCAAGATCTGGCAAGATTTCAATAAAAAGAGTAAAACAATTGGAAGCAAAAAGTGATCACGATACAGCAGCACTAGTAGAGGCACTCAGCGAGATTTGCAAACCTTCTGCAAAACCGTGGATACATTATGGTTTGACAAGCAACGATCTAGTAGATACAAGTAATTCATTACAAATTCGCGATACATTACGAATCATAGAGCCAAAGGTTGCAAAACTAGCCATCATTTTAGCAAACCAGGCAATCAAGTACAAGGGATTGCCAGCAGTAGGTAGAACCCACGGCCAACATGCAAGTATTATTTCATTTGGTTTGAAATTTGCAAACTGGTCACTTGAAATGTCAAAACATGTAGAAAGAATTGAAGAAATCAAGAAAAGAATCTTGATCTGTAAAACACTAGGTGTAGTAGGAACTGGTTCTCTAATGGGTGCAAAATCTTTGGATGTACAAAAAAGAGTAGCACAAAAACTTGGATTATACCCTGCAGATGTCACAACCCAAGTAGTTGCACGCGAAAGATATGCAGAATTTATCTTTTACATGGCCTTGATTGGATCTACACTTGAAAAAATTGCAGTAGAGATCCGCAATCTACAGAGAACTGAGATTGGGGAGGTTGCAGAATCTTTCAAGAAAGGTCAGATGGGAAGTAGTGCAGTTCCAGTAAAGAGGAATCCCGTAAAGAGTGAACGTGTTACATCGCTTTCAAGACTATTGCGCAGTCAGATACCAATAGCTTTTGAGAACATATCACTATGGCATGAAAGAGATCTGTCAAACTCTGCAAATGAGAGATTTATCATCCCAACAAGTTCCATTTTGCTCGATGAGATGCTTGAAACCATGACAAGAATCATCAGTTCATTATTTGTAAATGAAGACAAAATAAGACAGAATCTTGAGATAACAAGAGGTCAGATATTTGCAGAATTTGTTCTTGATGCATTGATACAGAAAGGCGTTCCAAGGTTTGAAGCATATAGAGACATACAACGAGTAGCATTTGCATCTTCAGAGGACGGAACAGATTTTATCGATGCAGTAAAAAACGACGAGGCATTCTCAGCACACCTAACTGATGAAGAGATTGACAAAATTTTCGTTCCTGAAAATCATCTTGGTGCATCGTTTGATATAATCAGAAATGTATCAAGCAAGGTCAAAAATTCATGTTCCAAGTTTTCTTGACTTTTAACAGATTTTTGTGAATTAAAGAGCCATACTGCATTGCTTTTTTGAGCTTTAACGCAGACTCTTCTGGAACTCCAACTGATACTGCAAGTTTTCTTACAAGATGTTTTCTGACCAAGTCATCCTTGTCTTTTATTTTATATTCAAGCGGAATTGCTTTTGCAAATTCTATAAACTCTTTTGATAAAAACGGCTGGGCTATATTGACACCAAATTCAGATGCAATTTGATTTACTGCCTTCATCATTCTTGTTTCATTGAGTATCTTGTCTTCTACCATACCAAGCACAGCATCTTGCCCCTCCAAAATTGAATCTCTATAGGCATTATACCCACAGAAGAGCTCATCAATGCCATTTGCAGTCATCACCTTTGTAACTTTGTGTTTTTGTGCAAGTTTTGCTACATAATAAAATGCAATACAGTTTTCGTTCCAAGACAAGTTATCTACATTGATTTCATCCCAGATCTTTTTGGCCACATTTGAAAATGTTTTCTCTGAAATTATTTCCACCTCATGATTCATACCAAGTATTTTTGCCATTCTTTTTGAAAATTCTACATCATGTGAATCCTCAAAACCCATTGTGAAAAGCAATACATCATAACCCAAGTCTTGGCAAATTTTTGCCAAAAGACAGCTATCAACTCCACCAGAAAACGATATTCCCATTTTTCCAGAGTCTTTGACACTTTCAATTGCACGAACCATTTGCGCGTGCAATTCCCTTTCAAGCTCTGACATTACAGATACCATTTTCACAATAGACTCATTTTGAGAGTTAAATATAGGATTCTGTAAAAAGTTGTAAGAGAATGTTTAGGCTAACTGAAGAACAAATCAAAGCAGAATTGCAAGGATTACCAGGATGGAGTGTAATAAACGGAAAACTACACAAGGACTTTGTATTTGATGATTTTATCGAGGCCTTTGGTTTTATGTGCAAGGCAGCAATACACATTGAAAAGATGAATCACCATCCAGAATGGTTCAATGTATACAACAAGATTTCAGTGGACCTGGTAACTCATGATGCAGGCGGAATAACACAAAACGATGTATCCCTTGCAAGAACTCTGAATTCATTATAGTACCATAACACCTGTACAGAATTTATATACGGAACGAGCAGAATTTTTCAAATGTCAACAGGCTCTACAATTTTAGATTCAGATTTCAAGTATATTGACAGTAAAGGAAATCTGTTGAAAAGTAGAACCGAGCTTTCAATAGCACAAATGCTAGAATTTTTGCAAATGGAATATCAATATGATTATCCCATAACCCTAAAAAATGGAAAGAAAGTAAATGTTGATTTCAAGACAGACAAGGGTCTAATCGAAGTAATAGATACTGAGGCGGACATTGCAAAATACAAAGAACTCAAGGCAGAATTGTCTGATGTCAAGATAATCGCACTAGGGCATCCAAAATTTGCGGCAAGACTATCAGAGCTACAAGACATTATTTTATACAAAACTCAGGAGGTACAAACAGGTTCCATATTCATGGAAGATCCTTCATTTGCATTTGACTATGCGCACATATTGCCTCTAGTTGAGAAATGTTCAATCTTACACGGCCATACATCATCAGTTACAGTAGAACTAGTAGGAGAGATGAAGAATAATTTATTGATGGACTTTGGAGAAGCAAAAAAAATAATCAAAGAAGTAATCTCAGTTTTAGATCATAAATTTTTCATCAATGAAAGATATCTCATGAAAGAAGATGATCAACACTATAACATTGGATTTGACGGACCAAAGGGAAGATTCAATCTTCAAGTTCCAAAAAATACAACTTATCTTTTGAAGGGTGAGGCAACTGTTGAAAACTTGTCCACAGAATTAATCAAACTGCTTGTCCCAAAGATGCCAAAAAATATTGAAGCTGTCGGGGTCTACATATACGAGGGCTATAACAAGGGAGCCCATATCATATCACAAATTTCAAAGATCTAGACATGGAACCTACTATCAAGGAAACTGCATGGAATCCTGAGATTGAAAAACAAATTCTAAAACAATGGGAAGAGTCTCACATTTACGATTTCAAACCAGAAGGAGATGTATTTGTAATTGATACTCCTCCGCCTTATCCATCTGGAAGGCCATGGCATATTGGTGCTGCATCACACTATGCTCAGATAGACATGATTGCAAGAACTGCAAGAATGTTTGGAAAAAAAGTTCTATTCCCAATTGGAATTGACAGAAACGGTCTCCCTGTTGAGATGTACACCGAGAAAAAACATGGAATTAGGATGCATGAGACAGAAAGAGGAGAGTTTCTCAAGCTTTGTGCAACTGCACTAGACGATTTAGAGGCAGAGATGATACAAATCATGAAGAGTCTTGGCCTTAGTGGCAATTTTGCAGAATATTACAGGACAGATTCTGAGAAATATCGCACCCTGACCCAATCTACATTTATTGAAATGTGGAAAAGAGAACAAATCTATCTTGCAAACAGACCTAACAACTATGATTGGGTGACAGGTACCACCATAGCAGATGCCGAGATAATTTACGAAGATATTCCAACCAAACTAGTTCATATGAAGTTCAAGGTAAAGGAGTCAGAAAAAACCATAATCATTGCAAGTACTAGACCTGAGCTATTATGTGCATGTCAAACAGTGATTGTAAATCCAGAAGATGAACGATATACAGATGTTATTGGAAAAAAAGTCATCATTCCTTTGATAAACAGAGAAGTAGAGATCAAGTCACACCCTTCTGCTGAAAAAGAATTTGGTTCTGGGGCAGTAATGGTTTGTAGTTATGGTGATCAAAACGATGTTGCATTGTTCAGAGATCTCAAGCTAGAAGAGATTGCTGCAGTTGGAACAAATGGTAGAATGAAAGAAGTTGCAGGGCCATATGCAGGCCTCAAGGTAAAACAAGCTAGAGAAAAAATAATCGAAGACTTGGAAAACCAGGGTCTAGTAGAAAAAATTGAAAACATCAACCATCGAACTCCAATATCTGAGAGAAGCAAGACAGCAATTGAAATTATTTCCATGGAAGAATATTATCTAAAACAAAAAGATTCAGTTGATAAAATAAGAGAACTTGGCTCAAAGATTGATTTTCACCCCACGATGCACAAGCAGATCTTGATGAACTGGCTTGAATCAATATCAATAGACTGGCCAATCTCAAGGAGAAGATTCTATGGTACAGAGATACCTATATGGTATTGTAAAAAGTGCAACGAGCCACACGTACCAGAACCTGGCAAGTATTATAGACCATGGAAAGACCCAAGCCCGATATCAAACTGTACCAAATGTGGGTTCACAGAATTTGTAGGCGAACAGCGTACGTTTGACACGTGGATGGACTCTAGTGTCTCACCACTGTACATTACAAAATACAAGCAAGATGAAGAATTTTTTAAAAAAACTTATCCTACCACACTAAGACCACAGTCAAAAGACATTGTCCGCACATGGCTATACTATACCATATTACGATGCGAACAACTCACTGGCAAGACACCATGGAGTGATGCATGGATAATGGGGTATGGGGTAGACGAACATGGTGCAAAGATGAGCAAAAGCAAGGGCAATGTAATCGACCCGCTACCAATTATACAAAAGTTCGGTGCAGACACGTTCCGATTCTGGAGTGCAAGTGAGATCAATTTAGGATATGACTTTAGGTGCTCTGAGCAAAAAATAGAGACAACTAGAAAGTTCCTAAGCAAACTTTGGAATGTTTCAAGATTTCTATCTGGATTTCCAATTATAAAATCTGGAAAACTTGGTCCTTCTGACAAGTGGATACTCTCTGAGCTTGACAAGGTAATTGCAGAATGCAAGAAAGGATACAATGAATATAATTTCTTTATACCTGCTACTGCATTAAGAGAGTTCATCTGGAATCTTTTTGCTGCACACTATATTGAAATGGTAAAGGGAAGAGCATACAGTTCTGGATTTACAGAAGAAGAGCGAGACGGAGCAATCTTTACACTTCACAAAGTGCTATCTTCAGTTTTGACACTGCTTGCACCAATTACACCATTTATCACAGACTATCTATGGCAGAATCTTTATTCTAAAAATACTATACATCATGAAAAATTTGTAGAGCCTGAAGGCCATGAAGACTGGACCAAGCACACAAAAGAAATAACTGAATTTAATTCCGAGGTGTGGAACAAGAAAAAAAGTATGAACCTATCACTAAAAGATACTGTAGAGATTGTAATTCCAACAAGTTTGGAACTCTTTGCAAAAGATCTCAAAGCCATGCATAATATCGTATAAAGTGCTCAAATTAGAACTTAAATAAGATGTAGCATATTTTTGCACATGCCACGAATTGTGCACTTTGATATTCCTTCTGACAACCCAGAGAGGGCTCAAAAATTCTACCAACAAGTGTTTGAATGGAAATTTACCAAGTGGGATGGCCCAATGGAATATTGGATGATAAAAACCGGAGACGATAGCAAGCCTGGAATTAATGGAGGCATGGCAAAAAGAATGCCAGGACAAATGGGCATGACAAATACTATTGAAGTTCCATCAATTGATGAATACACAAGCAAGATCATATCAAATGGTGGTCAAGTACACACACCAAAGTTTCCAATTCCAGGAGTTGGACATTTTGCAATGTGCTCAGACACTGATGGGAACATCTTTGGAATCATCCAGATGGATTCCAGTGCAAAATAAAAATTGTCAAGCAGCTAGTTTTATCAGCATTTTTGCAACACGTGCGCCAATCTTTTTTACTTGCTCCTCTTGATTTTTGTCGCGTAGTGTTCCATCAGCATTGAATACTTCATGGGCTTTTGCTACTGCAATCTGATCTGGAATTACAATGACTCGAATATTTTCAAGAATGGCACGTACGTGAACCAATCCACGAAGACCCCCAAGGGCTCCAGGAGACGCACTCATGATTCCTGTGATTCTATCCTTAAAGCAAGCCAAAGGTTCCTCACCCTCAACTGGTCTAGACACCCAATCAATCATATTTTTTAGAACACCTGAGATGCTGCTGTTGTACTCGGGTGATGAAATCAGAAACCCTTGGTGTGATAACATGATATCCTTGAGTTTGCGTGCATTAGAAGGGAGTCCTTGCTGTTGCTCCAAGTCACCATCGTAAAGCGGCAGCGGATAATCTCTAAGATCAATTATAGTTACATCTGCACCATTTTCCATTGCACCATCTGCTGCAATTTTGACTAGTTTTTTATTAAACGAATCAATGCGAGTGCTTCCGGCAAATGCAAGAATTTTTGGTTTTGCCAATAGCAAGTTGACATGATTCATAGTTTAACAAGTTTTCTCTTGTGCGGTTTGATGTACATTTGAGGCGTTCTTTAAATAATAATTTTATCTTTCACAAAGAGTTGAAAGCTGTAATCATCAAAAGACATGGTGGACCTGAGGTCTTGTCATATGAAGAAATTCCAGATCCTGCTCCACAAAAAGGACATGTGCTAGTCAAAGTAAATTATTGTGCAGTAAATCACTTGGATATTTGGGTAAGAAATGGAATTTCTGGCAAGACAGTATCATTTCCACACATCTTGGGTTGTGATGTCAGTGGAACTCTGATGGATAAATTTGGAGGTTTTAAGAAAGGTGACAAGGTCGTAATATATCCTGCAGTTGACAGTAATGTTGCACGAGTATCTTTTGGAATCATTGGTGGATTTGGAAGATACAAAGGCGGTTATGCAGAGATCATCCAGGTTCCAAAAAAGAACATAATAAAAAAACCAGATTGGCTCTCAGACCAAGAGGCTGCCTCAATCAATGTATCATACCTTACAGCTTGGAATATGTTGGAGAAATCAAGATGTAAAAAAAATGACACTGTTTTGATATGGGGTGCAAACAGTGGAGTTGGCTCTGCTGCAATCTTGCTTGCAAAAGCAATGGGCTTGAAGGTTATTACCATTGCATCAGACAAGAATAAAGTTGCATTTGCAAAAAAACTTGGGGCAGATTTTGTCATAGATAGAAATACCAAAGATGTAACATCTGAGGTTCTAAAATTTACAGATCAAGTAGGAGTAGATGCAGTAATTGATCATGTTGGAGCAAAGACATGGCCTATCAGCCTCGAAGTACTCAAGGTAAAGGGAAGAATGGTTGCATGTGGAACGACAACAGGAGGAGAAGCAATGGTAAACATCAGGTCGTTTTACAGCAAAGAGGCCCAAATAACTGGAGCATATCTTGGTTCAAGGTCACAGCTTGTTGCGTTACACAAGTTTATGAAATTAAAAAAAATCAAACCTGTAATTGATAGCATATTTGATCTAAAGGATGCAAAACTTGCACATCAAAAGATGGAAAAGAGTAACCAGTCTGGAAAGATGTTATTGCGAGTATCTAGCTGACAAACTTTCTACATTCACAATCAAGAACAAGACAAGTTTCACTGTGTCTTATGTGATCATCTAGTCCATGACCACAACTGACATTTTTACATGTATACCTACTTTTTTCTCGTTCTACAACCTTGCGGGCAATTTGATTTGCCTTGTCTTTTGAATATCCTTTTTTGTCAATGTAATAGTGAACTACTCTATTGTAGAGCTCGTTAGGATCAAAGGTATGACTCACACTGATAGAAAATAACGTCATCCAAACTATTAGTTCTTTAGTTGGCCTGTGCTTCTCTTTCACGCAATATATTCAAAGCAGAACCTGCTTGGAACCATTTTATCTGAAAGTCATTATAGGAATGCTTGAGTGCGATCTCATCTTTTGTTCCGTCTTTATGGTTTAAGATACATTTGACATTTTTCCCAGGCTGCATTTGAGATAGACCAAGTATACTTATTTTATCAGTCTCCTGAACTTTATCATAATCAGATGCATTAACAAAAGTGAGTGCAAGTACTCCTTGTTTCTTTAGATTTGTTTCATGTATACGTGCAAAACTTCGCGCAATAACTGCTGCACATCCAAGATATCTTGGAGACATGGCAGCATGCTCTCTACTGCTTCCTTCACCATAATTGTTGTCACCTATTACAATCCATTTGAGATCTCGCTCTTTGTATTGTCTTGCGATAACTGGAAATGATTCTGTGTTTCCATTTAGTTCGTTCTTTCCTTTGCCAACATCGTTTGTAAATGCATTAACTGCTCCAAGGAATATGTTGTCACTGATTTTGTCAATATGTCCACGCAGTGATAACCATGCACCTGCTGGCGAGATGTGATCTGTTGTGCATTTGCCCTTTGCCTTTAGTAAGAGTGGCAAGTCCACAAAATCTTTACCATCCCATTTTGCAAATGGCGCTAATTTTTGTAGTCTTCCACTTGAAGGATTTATGATAACTTCAATATCATCAGGATTTGTAGCCGGTGGAACATAGATCTGACCTATGTTTGAAAATCCCTTGGTTGGTACCTCTGGTGCTTTTTTTGGCGGTTCCAGCTTGAACTCTTTTCCATCAGATCCCTTTAGAGTATCTTTTAGAGGATTAAACGATAATCTACCACCAAGAGCAAGAGCTACAATCAACTCAGGACTACCCATAAAGGCCATCGTCTCTCTTCTTCCATCGTTACGTCCAGGGAAATTTCGATTAAACGAAGTAACAATAGTATTTTGTTCGCCAGGTTTTATCTCAGGTCTATTCCATTGCCCAATACATGGTCCACATGCATTAGCCAGTACGGTTGCACCAATCTCATTTAGAGTGTGCATCTGTCCGTCGCGTTCAATTGTTGCTCGGATTTGTTCTGAACCAGGAGTTACAAGAAGAGGAATCTTTACATTCATTCCATGAGATTTTGCTTGTTCTGCAATAGATGCAGCTCTTGTCATGTCTTCATAGGATGAATTTGTACAACTGCCGATAAGAGCTACAGAAATACTATCAAGATACTTGTTTTTTGTTACATCTTCAGCAAGTGCAGATATTGGTCTTGCAAGATCTGGTGTGTGAGGGCCTGCAATGTATGGCTCTAGTGAGGATAGATCAATTTCTATTACTTTATCAAAATATTTTTCTGGGTTTTGTTCAACTTCAGGATCTGCAACAAGAATATCTTTGTGACTGTTTGCAAGATCTGCAATCTGTCCACGATTAGTTGACTTTAGATAAACTTCCATCCTTTCATCATATGGAAATACAGAACATGTTGCACCAATTTCTGCACCCATGTTTGTTATGGTAGCTTTACCAGTGCAACTAATTGATTTGGCTCCAGGGCCAAAGTATTCCACTATGGCGTTTGTTCCGCCAGATACTGTAAGCTTCCATGCTACATACAGTATGATGTCTTTTGGTGCAACCCATCCATTTAGCTCACCCTTGAGATGTATACCAATTCTTTTAGGATACAAGAGTTCCCATGGAAATCCCGCCATCACTTCTGTTGCATCCAGTCCTCCTACTCCAACAGCAAGCATGCCTAGACCGCCTGCATTTGGCGTGTGAGAATCAGTTCCAATCATTAGTCCGCCAGGAAAGGCATAGTTTTCAAGTACAACTTGATGAATAATTCCAGCGCCAGGTTTCCAGAATCCTATTCCATATTTTCTTGAAGACGATTCAAGAAACTTGTATACCTCGCTGTTTTCATCTAGTGCCACTTTAATGTCTACGTCTCCACTAACTTTTGCTCTAATGAGATGATCACAGTGAACAGTTGTTGGAAGTGTGCTTCGCTTGAGGCCTGATTGCATGAATTGTAAAATTACCATTTGTCCTGTAACATCTTGTAATGCAACTCTGTCTGGTCTTAGAAGTGAATAGCTTTTCCCAGGTTCTAGATCTTTTGCACTCTCAATATCATCAAGATGACCAACAAGAATTTTTTCAGTCAGAGTAAGTGGCCTGTTGACTAGTTTTCTATATTTTGAAATGTTATCTTCAATTTTTTTGTAAACTTTGGAAACCAGTTCTGGAGTAGTCTCTATTTCCATTACAACATACAACTAACTTGAATTTAATATAAACGGTATTCTAGTTCTTCTTTTTAATCAGACCTACAAAGTATTTGTGAAGAGAAATATCCCCTGTAAGCTCTGGATGAAATGCAGTGCCTATGATGTTTCCTTGTTTTACTGCAATTATTTTTTCATTAAACTTTGACAATACTTCTACATCCTTTCCTGCTTCTATGATAGATGGTGCGCGAATAAACACACCTGGAAACTTGGAGATGCCAATTTTATCCATCGAGATTTCAGATTCAAATGAATCTTTTTGTCTGCCAAATGTATTTCGTTCTATTTTGACATCAAGAAAATCCAATAACGGTTGGTCCATTTCACCAACTACTCTATCTTTTGCCTTTTTTGAGAGCACTATCATACCTGCACATATTCCAAATACAGGCATTCCACTTGCAATTTTTTCTTTAATTTTTTTCAATGAACCATTTACTAGAGAGAGTGTACCTATCACAGTACTTTCTCCACCAGGTATCACCAATCCATCAAGATCAGATATTTGTTCAGGAGTTTTAACCTCAGTCACAATACCTTCCATGCCTAGTTCTTCAATTGCCATCTTTGTAGCCAGTATATTCTCTGCAACATCTCCCTGAACTGCTAAAATTCCTATGTTAACACCACTCATGCTGTACTACCACGTTCTTGCATTCGAAGCTCGAGATTCTTTGTATCCAATCCCAGCATTGATTGTCTCTCATCAATCATTTTTTGTGCTTCTTTGACCTTGTCTGGATCTTCCCAGAAAGTTGTTGCCAAGACGATAGCCTGTGCTCTTTCTTTTGCATCATCAGCTTTGAATATTCCAGATCCTACAAACACTCCATCGCAACCCAACGTCATCAAATATGCAGCATCAGCAGGAGTTGATATTCCTCCTGCTGCAAAGTTAACAACTGGCAATCTACCCAAACTTGCAGTCTCTTCTACAACAGAGTAAGAAACTTTCAATTCTCTTGCAACACTTATCAAGTCTTGTTCATCACCAGCATCGTAGATTGATTTTATGCGTCTTAATTCGGTGTTTACATTTTTAATGTGAATAACTGCTTCTGCAACATTACCAGTACCAGGTTCTCCTTTTGTTCTAATCATTGCTGCACCCTCTTCTATTCTTCTAAGAGCTTCACCTAGATTTCTTGCACCATTTACAAATGGACTTGTGAAATCCCATTTCCATATGTGACGGTTTTCATCTGCAGGGGTTAAAACTTCGGATTCGTCTATCATGTCTACATTTGTTTCTTGCAAAACCATTGCTTCGTATACATGACCAATTCTACATTTTGCCATGACAGGAATTGTTACAGAATCCATAATCTCTTGAATAATTCTAATGCTTGCAGTTCTTGCAACACCACCAGCTTTTCTAACATCAGATGGAAGTTTATCTAAAACCATCACTGCAACTGCGCCAGCATCTTCTGCAATCTGGGCTTGTTCAACTGTAGTGACATCCATTACAACTCCATTTTTGAGCATGTGTGCAAAACCACGTTTTAGAGTGGAAGTTCCGCGGGTAGTACCAAACGATCCTATTTTTTCCTTGACTATTCCTTTGGCATTACCCAGATCGCCAGAAAGTGGAATCATGAGATTTGATCGCTTCTTAGGCTATTTATTTTGTTATTTCTGCAATCACGGCATCCATATTGTTTTGAACCTCAGTTATCAGAGGAGGGATGAATTCCTGAGTAGAATTCTGGTCAGGCCACTGGACAGTGATTGACTTGCCATCTAGTGTTACCTGCATCTCAAATTTTTCATACTCGTTTAGATCACTTTTTACCGCATACGAGGTTGTTGGTATGTCCATAAATCCAGTCTCTTTTATCAGTGCAGTTAGTCTTTTGACCTCGTCTTTTGACAGTTGATATTGTTTATCAGGTTCAGAATAGCCATTTTTTGTCAGACTGTATGTAGTCTGACCATCGTTTGCGATTGTTAGAACTTCAGCCATGTCAGCACCAACACTTTGTGTAAGGCCAAATGATATTTTTTTGAGATGCTCTTTGGTGTATTGTATTGATATAACATCATCAGAATTGACTGCAACATTTGGAATTTCTGGTCGAAGAAGGGTTGGAACCACAATGAAAAGAGCAGCAAGAACTGGAATTGCTCCCAATATTATGATTATTGGGCGGACCAAGTTTCACTCTCCCGGTTACTTTCTGAGTTTTGCACACAATTTATCAAAAGATGGAAATCACAATTGTTAGTTTTCTTGCAGTCCAACGCTCAAAAAGAGTTACAATGGCACCAATAAATCTTCAGAAGTCAAGTAAATTAAAATTCAAGTGCATTTATGTCCATTACGTGGGGTCGTAGCCTAGCCTGGTATGGCGACAGTTTAGATCACATGAT
>JAJPEA010000112.1 GCA_023252335.1 Nitrosotalea sp. | reverse complement strand
TGTACTTACTGGGCTACCTGTTGTATTTGTACCAGAAGCGGAAATTGTAACTGTGGGACATGCAATATGGAGGGCAGGATTTGGAGTAGGTTCATTTCCATCATAAATTGAATTACACTCATTTCTTACAATTCCATTGTTAGCCAGAGCTGCTCCTATGTTGTTGTTCAGTGTGACATCATTGATGATTAGACCATTTGCATTATTTGTAAAAGTTCCACCGTTGATGGTAAATCCAGTATACTGATCTCCTGCATTAATAGCAGTTGCTATGAGGGTTCCATTGTTGGTGAAGGTTCCGCTGTTAAATCTGGCAAATCCATCCTGAGTAGTAAACTTTCCATTGTTGATAAAGTTCCCACCGTTGTTCCAAAATGAATTATACACACCATAGCTAGTCATTATTCCGTTGTTTGTGAGTGTTCCACCTGCTTGGTTATAAAATTCCGCTTCAGCCTTATTTAGAGTTCCATCGTTGGTGAGTATACCATAGTTATAGATGCCTCGTGAACGAGTATCATCATCAATGGTACCAGTAGAAAGATTGTTTATAGTTCCTTGATTGACTAACTGTTCTGACCCAACAACCTCGAGATTTCCGTCATTTGTAACAACTGCGTTTACATGATTAAAGAAATTATTAAATCCAGGAGCACTTTCATGTCCATGGTTGTTGAAGGTTCCATAGTTATTGACACCAAGACTATGTAAATCTCCACCGTTCTCAACTGTTCCCTGGTTGGTCAATCCACCCATGTCAAGTATAATACCAGAGGATACGGTCAGAGTTTCACCATTGGCAACTGTCAGGGCTGGTGCTGAACAATAATTTGGACTAGTCCAAGTACCCCCTATTGCAACACATGATGCACTATCTGAAATTGTTCCTCCTGTTGCATATGCATCGTTATGTAATGATAATCCGACAATTGTTACAGTAAATAATACTAGAAGAATATACTGTAACTGTAATCCCATTCCATCTGACCCTGACGTTCTACAATATTTATGCGTTGTTCCCATAGTTTGTGGGCCAATAAAGCTATTTCGGTGTCAGAAAAAAGCAAATCCAGAATTTCTTAGCCCGAAAAAGGCTACAAGTAAAACTTTTTCCACCCTCATATTATACCAGAAATGTTTGAAAATCTGGTTTGACATTCTGACGCCTAAACAGCTACTTTTCTTTGCTCCAATGGTAAGCAAATTGAGTAAAAATCACAAAATATTATGTACTTCAAGAAATTATCGCGAAGTTGTAGAATTATCCAAGATAAAAAATGTAGATCTCATGCTAGTTGGAAAACATGGAGGTTCTACCAAAGATGGAAAACTACACTCAAGCATACAAAGAATGAATCATCTTTTAGCCAAAATAGTAAAGTTTTCTCCGGATTTGACCGTTAGTTTCTGCTCCCCAGAGGCTGCAAGAATTTCCTTTGGAATAGGGATCAAACATATTGCATTTTCAGATTCTCCCCATGCTGAGGCAGTAATGAGACTTGCAGTACCACTAGTCCAAAAACTACTCATTCCTTGGGTGATACCCAAAAATGAGTTTGTCAGATATGGAATTTCAAAAAAAGACATTGTCCATTACAAGGCTATTGATGCATCTGTAATAGTAAGAGAAGAATCAAAAATTAAAAAAATTACAGTTAACAAAACTAAAAAGACAATTGTAATCAGGCCAGAAGAGTCAGAGGCTGCGTACATTTTAGGAAAGACTGGAAGCGACAACATAATCTATGAAACAAGTAAAGAAAATAATTCATACAATATCATAGTCTTGGCAAGATATGCAATACAAAAGAAAAGACTAGAGGAAAAATTTGGTAAAAAAGTCATCATAATGGACAAAGTTGTAGATGGAAAATCACTTCTTAGTATTACAGATCTTTTCATTGGTTCAGGAGGCACCATGACTGCAGAAGCTGCATTGATGGGAGTTCCAACCATATCATATGATGCAGTACCAAATTACATTGAGAAATATCTTGTTCGAGTAGGACTTGTAAAGAGAGAGACAAATGCAAAGAAAATTCCAACTTTGATTAAAAAAATGATAAATTCTAATAGAACAAGTAAACAAAGGGCAAGAACTATTCTAGACTCTATGGAGGATCCGTACTTGAAACTAATTCAAACAATAAAAAGAATATAGGTTTGCAAAAAAAAATTGTTATGCGTTAACTAATTTTTTATACAATGTAATGGCAGAACTTTCGTCCTTTTCACCAACAATTACAGCAGAACCACGTTTTAAGAAACTCACAAAGATGTCATTGGTAGAAATTGATAACCCAAGCTCACCTTGGTTTTGTACTTTGAAGCCTTTTTCTGATGCCACACTTGTTATTTGTGGAACATTAATCTCAGTCATTGTAGTAGGAGTTATAGAAAATGTTCGCTTACCTCTATTTCGTCCACATAATTCTTCAACAATATATTCTTGAGTAGGCAATTCCTCACGTTTACCTGAACCACATTCAGGACATTCATCCACCTTGTTGAAAACAGCAGTATTGAAATCCAGATTATCAAGATCAATGTAAAGTAGTTTGTTTATCAAGGTAGGTGTTCTTCCTATGAGGACTTTGACTGCTTCTGCAACCTCAATTCCTCCAACAATAGAAAGTATAGAGGGATGAACTCCTTCTGTACTACATGTAGGCATGGAATTTTCATCAAGTGATGGAAATATGCAGTGATAACATGCAGTTTGGTGCGGCAATATGGTAAATACCTGTCCTGAAACTCCCACCGCTGCTCCTGTCACAAACGGAATGTTCTTTTTGATACACGCCTTGTTAAGAGAATATCTTGCGTTAACACTGTCAAGTGCATCAATTACAACATCACAGCCCTCTACCACATCTAATGCAGTATAGTCATTTACAGAAACAGGTAATGCTTCAATTATTGCGTCTGAATTCATTTTTTTGAGTTTTTTTGCAGCAACCTCAACTTTGACCTGACCTACATCAGATTCATCAAACATTGTTTGCCTATGCAGATTTGATATTTCTATTACATCTCTATCTACAATTCTTATCGTTCCTATTCCCATTGCAACCAATCGTGTCACTATAGGATTGCCTAATCCGCCCACTCCAACAACACATACTTTGGATTTTTTGAGTTTGAGCTGACCCTCATAACCGATCTCCTCTAGCATTACTTGTCTTGAATATCTTTCAAGATCCTTACTTGAAAGATCCGAACCACCAGCTACTGCAGGCAGAACGTAAATCTCGTCTCCATCATTTAATGCGGTACCCATACCTCCTGAAAATTTCATGTTTTTTCCGTTTACGTATATGTTGATAAGTGATCTAGGAGAACCATCTGGATTAAGAACGCGTCTTTTGAATTCATCTCCCAATTGTTCTGAAATTTGAGTAAATGCCTCAGAAAGAGTGACTGCTATCAAATCTATTTTTTTTTCTCCGCCACCTTTGTTCAATACAGAAGGAATAGTGAATTTGATATTTGCCATTTATTTCACCAACGCCAATATTTTGCCAACATCAGCCTGCATTACTTGAGGTTTTGCAAGTACTTCCATCATGACTTCTGTTGTCTTTAATCCATTACCTGTAACATAACACACTGTACAATCATTCTTGTCAATCTTTCCCTCATCTACCATTTTCTTCAATACTGCTACAGATACACCACCTGCTGGCTCTGTGAATATGCCTTCAGTTTTGGCTAGCAATAGTATAGCATCCAAGATTTCCTTGTTGTTTGATTCTTCAGCAAAACCATTGTATTGTTTTAGACGTCGTAATACATACTGACCATCTCCAGGATCACCTATGGCTAGACTTTTTGCTATTGTATCTGGAGCTTCTACAGGAGTCACTTCTGAGATATTTTTCTTAAATGCATCAACAATTGGTGCGCACCCATGAGGTTGTGCAGCAATCATGTGCATATTAGAAACTTGGTTTATCAATGAGACACTTTCAAGTTCTTCAAATCCCTTGCAAATAGCATTTAACATTGCTCCACTTCCAACTGGTACGACAAGTTGGTCTGGTACTTTCCAGTCAAGTTGCTCTGCTACTTCGTAAGCTAATGTCTTTGATCCTTCAACATAGTAGGAACGCATGTTTATGTTTACTATTCCTATACCTTTACTGTCACCTATTTGTGCAGCAATTCGATTTGCATCATCATAAGTTCCATCAACTGAGATAAAATTAGCTCCATAAGAGAGAGCTTGTGTTATTTTTGCATGTTCAATATCACTTGGTGCAAATATGTAACATGGAAAATCGCCTTTTGCTGCATGAGCTGCTGTAGCAGATGCCAAGTTTCCTGTTGATGCACACCCTACAGCAGACAAGCCAAATTCTTTTGCCTTTGATACAGCGATACCTGCAGGTCTATCTTTAAACGAAAAAGTTGGATTCACTGAATCATTTTTTATGTAGAGATTATTCAGACCTAGTGCTTTGCCCAGTTTTTCTGCCTTGATCAACGGAGTCATTCCAGCCCCGATACTTACTATGTTAGATTTTGATTCAATTGGCAAGAGTTCATGATATCTCCAGTAAGTGTGTTCACGATTTGAAAAAGTATTCTTGTTTACTGATGGAAAATCATAGTGTACATCAAGAGGACCAAAACAGTCTTCGCAGATATACTTGAATGTAGGAGCATATTCTTTCTTACACTCTCTGCACTGTAGAAACTTTATTTTTCCCAAGATGGTTTTAACTTCGTAAAATAGTACATAAAAAATCCTAATATTAATTTAAGTGGTACTTAATTTCCAAAACAGTAAGATTAAGTGAAAATTAATATAAATTCAGACATAATTTTAAAAAAGATCTAATAACAAAAGAGTCTAGAACTTGGAAATTTCGTAAATTAAGAGATTTTATGAATTTTTTA
>JAJPEA010000111.1 GCA_023252335.1 Nitrosotalea sp. | reverse complement strand
CCAATGTTTCGTGGATTACTCCAAGCTGCTTCAAGGACAGGTATGAAAAGATTCAAGCAAAGGATTTACTCACTGATCTTGAACTTGGAAAACTGTTCAATGCGGTAAAAGAGGCAAGTCGGGGAAAATATGTCAAGCGAAACATTGCACTAGTTTTTACGCTATTTGAAGGATCGTACAGACCGGGGGAGTTGTTTAACATCAGAGTAGGAGGCTTGCAGTTTGAAGATGATTTTGTCAGAGTTGATACCACAGGCAAGACGGGACCAAAGAGACTGACACTTGTCACAAGTTTTGTACCAATCAAGGAATGGCTTGCAGAACATCCACACAGTGACGATCCTGATGCGTTTCTTTGGTATCACAACAACAAGGAGGGAGTGATGAGATATCCGATGCTCTTCTATCTTATTAAAAAGGCAGCCCAGATGGCAGGAATCAAGAAGCGCATTTGGCTATACCTCTTCCGTCATACATCACTTACAATGTATTCAAAGAAGCTTGGAAACCTTGTAAAATTATACGGAAATTGGTCAAAAAGCTCCAATATGCTATCAAGATACGAACATCTTGCGTCCTCTGACCAAGAGGATGCCATACTAGAATTGCACGGTCTCAAAAAACAGCCCGATTCTGAATCAATATTGTTATCAAGGATTTGTCCCTCCTGTAAGGAACGCAATTCCTCTGACAAGAGTCATTGTGTAAAGTGTGGTGTCGTACTATCAAAGAAGCTTGCGCAGCAAAGAGAGGCAAAGATAAAGGATGAAGCAAGCAGAATTGAAAAGTATGTCAATGACATAGATAGCCTAAAGAGAGATTACAATGAGCTAAAAGAGATGCTTGTAAAGGTACTCAAAGAAAAATCAGGTTCGTAATTATATCTTTGATAATTTATCGAGTCTTTTGATTCTGCTCTCTACGCACTCCATCTTTTTCATGATCTGATCCAGCAGTTCCTTTGGCACTTCTATCGTTTCACCCATGTGATTTAATCTAGATGTTGTTTTTAAGGTCCCAAGTCATCTGATGAGTTTCTTCCTGTTTTACCTGCCATTCCTTCCAAGCTTCAGATTGCTGTCCTTTCCGGATATTTCCTTGAGGTCTACAAGGCTCAAAGATTCTGCAGTCTGGTTCTGGTGTCTTGCGTCAAGCATATTTTCAGAAGCATTCAGAGATTTTAAGCCAAAGGTTTCTGTTTGAATCTGGGAAATGTAACTATATCACGCTAGTTTCGATTTTATTTCAAATCCCTCATTGGGCTTCGGTCAAGGATGTGCAATAATTGGTTGCTTTACTGGAAATTATCCTGCTGCCTTTAGCTCAACTGCGACATCATCCCAAAAGTCAGCACTTGATGCAGTCCAGCCGCATGAGACCGTTGAAGGCAATTGAACTGTTGTCGAACTGGATGCTCCGGTGATTGCATTTGGAACATTTGCATCCCACTGCTGCGTGCATGTGGGGGAGACAAGAGTAGAGCCGCCGTATATCGATGGAAGGTCAAGCACTAGATCATTTGGATACTTGGTTGTAATCGATATTGCAGGGCTGCTGGCAGACAGGTTGTGGGCCTTAGCGGTATCAGCTATTGGGGCTGTCTGGTCTACGCCAGGAGCGAGTATGCGTCGACAACGGCTTGTGTTGGTCCCAAAAAGGTAACTACTATATCTCCCAGCCTGTCGGACCTGGAAGGTACCAGAACTCGGCGTCATTGTTAAAAAATGACGATACTGCCTGCGTCAATGGCATCCTGTTGAATGTTACAAATACAGGACTGTTGTTGTTTGCGCTTATTCCAACTAGCAGGAGCTGGTTGCTGCCTGTTCCTGCGTTAAAGCCTGGTATCGTTATCCGGTTGGATGAGGATGTAGTGCCAGATGTAGACTGGACATTATTTAGCGTGACGCTTGTGCTAGAGCCCCCCGATGAACTAGAACCATCAATATTTGTTCCTCTAACAGTAAGTATCGGAGTAGTTGTAGAAGCCGTATTTGACGGAGCGCTTGTTCCTACAGAATTAATTGCAGATACCTTGCCATTTTTCGGAATCTGCTCAAGGTGAAATGCAACGCTTCTTAATTAATGACATGACGTTCTTACCTTTTCTGGTTAGTATGTAATATTTACTAGTTCCAACAGTAGCCATTTCATCGATTAGATTGTTTTTTAGAAGAATATTTACATGATTGTCAATGGAACGCCAATCCATTGACAAGGATTTTGCTATCTGTAGTTTATTTTTCGGTAGAGACAACACTTCCATAATCTCGATTCTAGATATTCCTCCTCGCATTTTTAGAAGTATTCTAAATATGTCATAATCCAAACCATTGTCATGCCAGAGGCTTTTTGTTTTTCCTTTGAATGCCAACGATGCAAGAAAGAATACCCACATAACCGAGGATAGATACGGTGAACTGTCACCTAGAAACGAAAGGATGGTTCCAAATCCATTGCTATCATGGAATGTAGAGAAATAATTTGTAGTCACCAATGGACTCATCAGTGCTGGTTCCGTTGCAACAGATTCCCTCGTTAACGGTGTTTCACATACCCTCAGCACAGCAATAAACGAAAACAAAATCGCACAAGAAAGCACAATTAGTTGTACTTTTCTCATCAATTCAATTCAGTGCTTGAATATATTTATATTTTTACCAAAACGAAAGTGGTAATCATGAGAAATTGTTAAGACATATTTCACTTATTATATGCATATGACATATTACAAAGACACCCCATTCAAGAAGAGAAAAACAATATCCATCAAGAAGGGTCTAACAATAATTGAATTATCCCTTTTGATTGTGACACTATCTACCATAGTCGTCTTACTGCAAGAAGCATGGGGGTTAAGCCCAACAAAATCTCAAAGTATAAGTTTTTCATCTCATATGCCTCCGGAAGCAAAAAAATTACAGATTTACATTAATCACCAAGTCGCTACACATAATGATTGGATTGGACATTTGTCTTGGAATAAAACTGGCGGACACGTAATGTATCTCGGACCTTATTCAAGTGATCCTTTCAAGGTACCTGATTCTGAGTTGGCCAATATCTGCTGTGCACCATTTCCACCAAAGAGCTCTAATACGATTTTCACCAACAGTTTAGGTGTTTTGGTAGACTTTTTCAGAGTTCCTATCTCTCCCTTGAACGAAATTTTCCATTTTTCACCATAAGTGTCAACCAAAAACTAGACTGGTATTGACAATATGTTATAAAATAAAAAATGGGGAGAAATCCTCTCATCCATACGCAAATGTATCTTGCGCTGGATTGTTTGATGTACTCGTAACATGTGCGCCACTTCCTGTTTGACCTACCCATCCATTAACACATTGTGTTACCGTGCCTCCAAATGTGTCGGTCAGAGTGTAGGGACCGAAGGTTTCACTTCCGAAATTCCATCCTACACCTGCTGTGTTTGTGTTTTGTTCAACGATTCCAGCACTGGGATATATGAGAGTACCGGATACTTGCCCCAGATTTATGTGGAAACCAGTATCACCATCTGGATTCTCAGAGAAGATGACGGCAAAGCGTTCAAGTACTTTGATATCAGGTATGAACTCGTCATCTATGAATGGTGATGTACCGTCCAATTCACTAACTTTCTTTTCGCATGTAATAAACTTCGCCCATTTTGATACTGGAGAAATTCTAGCTAGAACCGGTATGTAACGTGGAAGCGGATTTTGAAATTGGTGGATTGCACGATTTCTATTAAACTTGACTCACCGTAGTAGCAAGTATGCTTTTTTCAGAATAATTTTACAATAGAACACTAGCGATGATAATCAGTTCATTGCAAATAAAGAACAACTATGTGATTAGCACTGTTCCAATCAGATCTTGTGAACCCTATCAAACTAGGATATCATCTTGGTTTTGGCTTGCAGTATGAATCTGGTCTTTACGAGGTATTCCTGCAGCCCTTGTTAGAAAGTAGAATTACATCCAAACTCTTTTCAGTCTTGATGATCTTATCTACTCAATGTTATCTGTTTTGAAGGCATTATTCCTTGTCTCTATTCTAGTGTTGCCAGGTTCACTAATCCCAGTAACATTTGCTCAAAATTCTACATTGATACTCCTACCACTCAAGCAATTAAAAAATGGCACTTCCCCACAAGATGTAAAATGCAAGGAAGGATTTGTGCTAGTTATAAAAACATCAGATAGTTTTCCTGCATGTGTAAAACCAACTAGCGTTTATAGACTCTTATCTCAAAATTGGGTTTTAATACATAACAAAATAATAACTTTGAAAGGAGGGGAGAAAGATGGACCGTTGCTTGTGCAAAATATTTTTACGGATCATATTTTTGGCCTGAACTATAAGGCTCTATGTAAACCATTACAAATGCCTCCTGAATCGAGCGTTCCAGTAACACTACACTTAGGTGAAACCGCTAACGATGATTTCGGCAATTATGATCTTACCCTAATTAAGATCCATAACGGCACAGCTGTGCTATTAAAAATCGCTCATACTCCAAAACCTTGTGCACTGACATAGACTCCATTTAATTAGCTTCAGAGCTGTTCGCTAAATGCTTTCCTTCTCAAAATGATTTGATATTGAAAATTATTTAAGAATCCGGTTTGAACATAACCCAAATTACTTCTTCGAGTCATAAATAGTAATTATGTTTATTATATAATATTTGCCGTCATTTTGCAATTTGATGAAATGAAACTTGATGTCTTTTCCTTCTGTTATGTTGTCATTGATGCCTGAAATGAAACTCGACCACCAAAGAGAGATCAAGATTGCAAAATTTCTGTACGCTCTTTTCTGGCGTAATTTTAGGTCCAAATTAAGAAGACTGGATCTCCGGTCCCATTTATAACGAAAGAAGATCAGAAGGTTCTCTAGCTGCAAAGGCTGCATTACATTGTTC
>JAJPEA010000110.1 GCA_023252335.1 Nitrosotalea sp. | reverse complement strand
GTCATAAGACTTAAACTAGATTTGTCTCAAGCAATACCGATTTTGAGCGACAAGGAAGAGATTGTTGATGTAATAATGACATTTTTCAACGCAGGAAAAACAAAAAATGTTGCGCCATTAGGTGTTATCCAGCTTGATGATCCTAGGTTTTCAGCATACAGCGATGTACCGCCTTTTGATCTAAAGGATTTTGCTACTACATCGGCACTTGAGCAGCTTCGTTTTGTTAGTATATCTGACTATGACTATGAATTAAAAAACATGCGAGTTGACATGTTTGAAAACTTTGCCGTGGCAACTTTTACTGTACGGCAAACAGGTATGATTGTGGATAATTACAGTTTCAGAGGACAACACATGACTATGGAAAGCAGGGCCACCTTTGTCATGGGAAAATTTGCCAAGTGGAAGATTGTGCATTTACATTTGACTAAAATTTCTGATTAAATCTACTTTTTTGGCTTGCTATTTTTGGCAGGCTCGCTTGTCTGAGGTGATTCACTTTTTATCTTTTTGAAAATTTCATGGGCCTCTTTGACTGTGACTCTTTGATGAACTATGGCACGTACTGCCTTTATCATTGCTACTGGATGATCGTTTTGCCAAATGTTTCGTCCCATGTCAACTCCTGATGCACCAGCATGTAATGCGTCATATGTCAGGTTGAATACATCAAGTTCTGTTGCAAGTTTTGGGCCACCTGCAATAATAACTGGTACTGGACATGATGCTACAACTTTTTCAAAGTTTTCACAATAGTATGTTTTGACTAGATGTGCACCAAACTCTGCAGCCATTCTGCATGCAAGTGACAAGTATCTGGCATCTCGTTTTTCCAATTCTTTTCCTACTGCTGTAACTGCAAGTACTGGTATTCCATATTCTTCGCCTTCGTTAACTAGATTGCCTAAACTGACAAGTGATTCGTGTTCATGTGCTGCTCCTACAAATATTGACATTGCAAGTGCTGATGCGTTTAGTCTGATTGCCTCTTTTACTGAGGTTGTAATTTTTTCATTTGAGAGATCTTTTCCTATGATGCTTGCGCCTCCTGACACTCGAAGCACTACTGGTACTGGAAAGTTTGCATCAACAGATGTTCTTAAAACTCCTCTTGTAAGCATGAGAGAATCAGCATATGGTAATAGTGGGGCAATTGTCTTTTTTGGTACCTCAAGTCTTTCGGTTGGCCCTAGGAAATAACCGTGGTCAACTGCAAGCATTACACCACGCTTGTTTTGTGGCTTGATTATTTTTGCTAGCCTGTTTTTGAGTCCCCAGTCCATATCTTCATCGAAAAAATTTGCCTTAGTTAAGCGTTTCTGAATTTGTAATTATTATTTTCATGGAATCATTTCCTTGGTGCGCATAATCCAAAGCTTTTGCAGAATCTACAAGATCAAACTTGTGAGTGATTAGTTTTTTTACATTGATTGTTCCTTGCTCTATCATTTTAAATGCCTCGTTTGTGTCATTTTCAGATGCTGCATAGCTTGGTGCAATTGTAATCTCTTTAGAATATACTTTGCTCATCTCAAGTGACATCTTGACATCTTTTGTTGGAACTCCAAACAACATGACAGTGCCTCCTTTTCTTACAAAATCAATTGCTTGTGCAATGGCATTTACGTTTCCGGTTGCAACCATTGCAATATCTACTCCGCGATTCTGTGTCTTGGCAAGAATTTTTTTGTATGCGTCTGGGTCATCTGATCTTATTGATTCTGTTATGCCAAATTTTTTGGCAAACTCTAGTCTGAAATCATTAACGTCTAGGCAAAATATGTCTTGTATCCCATATGCCTTGCTTAGCATCAAGTGCATCAAGCCAGTTGGACCTGCACCTAAAATTGCAATCGAGTCTCCTTTCTTGAATTTTATTTTATTCCATGCCCTAACACAACATGCAAGAGGCTCTATCATGGATGCCTCTTCAAAACTTACATGGTCTGGTAGTTTTATTACACCGCCATGGGATACATTCCATTCTGGGACAGTAAACTCTTCGGCAAGCCCGCATGGAGAAAGATTTGTCTCGGAATATTTTTGACACATGGTCTCATTTCCATGTGTGCAATAGTGACATGAATAACATGGGACATGATGGTGTGTAAAGACCCTGTCGCCTTTTTTAAAACTAGTAACCCCCTCACCTGTGGCAGAGACTATGCCAGAAGGCTCGTGGCCAAGTCTCATAGATGGTTGGCTGTATTTACCGTAAATCTTTTCCAAGTCAGAGCCGCATACTCCACAAGCCTTCATGGTAACTAGGATCTCACCCTTGCCAGCTTTAGGATTTTCTACCTTTTTTATCTGGACATCTGATGGTCCTGAAACGTATGCAGCATTCATGATACCAATGGAATAGAAATGGCGTTTTATCTTTTCCGAAGTCACCAGGTCATGGTATGAAATACCTTGCAGAAAATGTGCTAGACAGAAATTTTATTCTCATGATGTCAATTAAATAGAACTTGTTTCGAGTCATCAACATGGATTTGTGGCGCGATATTGAGACTGGCTCCAAAGTACCTTCTGTGATAAATGTCATCGTAGAAATTCCACGAGGCTCTCAGAACAAATACGAATATGACAAAAAAAGAGGAGTAATAAAACTAGACCGAGTCTTGTTCTCACCGTTCTTCTATCCCGGAGAATATGGTATCATTCCACAAACATTTGCAGAAGATGGCGATCCAATGGATGCACTTGTACTTGTTTCAAATCCAACTTATCCTGGAGTTTTAATTGAATCACGTCCAATTGGAATGCTCAAGATGAAAGATGGCGGTGAGATGGATGACAAGATACTATGTGTTGCAAAAGATGATGTAAGATACAATGACATTCACGATATTTCTGACCTTGAGAAACACCAGCCAAAAGAGATTGCACACTTTTTTGAGACATACAAACAACTTGAAGGAAAAAAGGTGGAAATACTTGGATGGAAAAATGCATCCAGTGCACAAAAAGCCATACTTGATGGAATAAAACTATACAAAAAGACCTTCAAAAAGTAATTATCTACTAGTTCTCTGATAAAAAAAATCTAACAAAAATTGTATTAACTAGCAATTAGAAATGTCATATCATGAATGAAGGGGATACTGCTCTAGATTTTGAACTTACAGCAAATGATGGTAGCAAGGTAAGACTGGGCTCTTTTCAAGGCAAGAAAAATGTCGTTTTATGCTTTTATCCAAAGAATCACTTGTTTGCATGCCCGTCAAAAAGAGTGTTTCAGATGGCCCAGGCAACAATTGCTGCGTATCCAAAGATAAAAGAGCAAAATGCTGAACTCTTTGCCATATCAATTGATACTGTACCAGATCAGAAAAAATTTGTCGAGGAATATGGTGTGCCATATCTTCATCTAAGTGACACTAGCAAATCCACTTGTAAGGCTTATGCTGGATTGAATATTGCAGGACTTGCAAAACGTTCTACATTTATCATTGACAAAAATGGCAAGGTTTCAAAAATTTTCAGAGAAATCAGTCCTGAAAAACATGGCCAAGAAATAATTTCATCATTGCAGAACTTGAATTGATTTTCCATGATTGTGCCAAGTGTGTTCTAGTTATGATCATCCAATAATTCTTTTAGTCTCTGAAACTCACTTGATGTAATCTCGCCTTTGGCAAGTCTTTCTTGTAATATTTTCAGACTTGATTGAGGTTTTTCATCTACATGTTCTGAATTTTTGTGAACTTTATTCTTGTCCAAGCTTGGTTTTGTCGCAAACTGTTTCTTGAAATTTTTTGTAATGACGCCAAATCCAATCATGCCAATTCCTACAATTGCAAGTCCAATAAACGAGTCTTGCATTATTGGAACGACTATACTTCTTGATGGATATCCCATGGAATGGAGCATGGATGTGGTGCTTACAGGAGAACTTGATGCTGAGCTTGATTTTATTCCTATTACTGAATGGACCAGTTGTGAGATCATGCTTGGGGTGTAGAAATATCCAATGATTGAAACAAATATGATGCATAAACCAATAACAAGTGGCGCGATCTTCACAACTTTTCAAATGAAATCTGGATAATAATCAGTTGTTTGTATGATGATGGAACATGCATGTAATTCAAAGCGCCTAATTCGTCATTTTACATCTTTATCATGTCTTTTTTCACGTGAATGCTAGTTTTTTCACAAGATGATGTTTTCATCTTTTTTGAATGGGTGATTTTCAAGAAGAATGGTTCATGTTTATTTCATTGAATGGTCAAAAAGCACACTTTCATTATATTTTTAAAGACGTTAGTTAAGACTTGATTTGTGCTAGATCTAGTAGCAAAGAAAATTTTCCTCACTAAAGGTAAGGGCGTACATCCTGATAGACTAACAAGCTTCGAGTATGCTCTACGAGATGCAGGAATTGCAGGAACAAATTTGGTTTTAATCTCTAGTATATTTCCACCTGGCTGCAAAGTAATCTCAAAAGCTGAAGGATTGAAATTGATAAGGCCAGGCAGCGTAACTTTTGCAATATATTCTAGACAAGAGAGTAACGAGCCTCATAGACTAATGGCGGCATCTGTTGGAATTGCAGAACCAAAAGATAATACAAAATATGGTTATCTTTCAGAATATGTTTCCTTTGGAGAGACTGAAAAAGAAGCAGGTGATTATGCTGAAGATATTGCAGCACAAATGCTTGCATCATCACTTGGAATATCATTTGACGTGAACAAGAGCTGGGATGTAAAAAGGCAACAGTGGAAGATATCTGGACAGATTTACAAGACTAGAAACATAACTCAGAGTGCTGTAGGTGATGCAAAGGGTCACTGGACCACTGTATTTACAGCAGCAGTGTTGATTCTCTAAATTTTTATCTTCTTTTCATAAACAAGTATACTGCAGCTCCGCCTGCTGCAACTATGCCAATCAATACGTAAAT
>JAJPEA010000109.1 GCA_023252335.1 Nitrosotalea sp. | reverse complement strand
AGTGTGTTACAGACATTTGAAATGTATTTCCAGACAAACAGGCAATTACTGGCCCACCTATTCCGTCTCCCATGTCTAGTATTATTTTTGTATACGATAATTAAACATGTCATTTCAAAGTGTCACGTTGTAAGAGATGGGGAAACGGATTTTCAAATAATTGTACGTTCCAATCATTTTACCACATGTCATATGTAGACATTCAGTGACAACTCGAAGACATTTACAACTATGGACACAAGCCTAGTCCAGTCATGGTTTTCAGCCTGGAAACCTGCACGAAATCAATAATTTTTACCTTTTTTTGGTTTGATTACCTCTTTTTACAGTTGATTTGCCTGTAACTAGGCACAATCCAACATTTTTGTTGCAAAATGGTATTGAATTGATAAATAATTTTTCTGACACTGTTTCATCATGACAAAGAAAGATGGAAAAATAAAGGGGGCAGAACTCTCATGACTGACTCGGCAACAATTGCAAAGTGCCTAGACTGTGCAGTCCAAGTAATGCAATGGCTAGATGGAAAAGAACACTTGTTGGCGATGGGTAAAGTGTTTCTCTGCACTCTGTTCTTTGGAGGCTCTTAGATATGGCAGAAGGAGAACGAACAAGCAAGATGCAGGAAATCAAAGAAACTGTCTCTGGTGCAGTGGAAATAATGAGACAGATACGAGCCCCTGGAATGCAAGACTCACTTGGAAAAATAATGGCAACAGGTGCAATGACCAAGGAAATAATTGATGCGCTCAAGACTCCTGAGATGGTTCAAAACATAGAGAATTTTCGCATCATGACTGAAAACATCAACGAGGCTTCAACCAAAATACAAAGTACGATAAAGCTACTGGAAGATGCAGGAGTGTTATCTGAGACTAGAGTTTTGGCCAAATCGGTAAAAAATACCATTGACTTGGTTGGTGTTGCAAGCCAAGACATGCGAGAGGTGAGCAATGCAGTCAAGGCAATGTTCAAATCAGTCCAAGTCTTGGTAAGCGATCTGAAGAACTAGAAATTTCTAATATGGCTTGCAATTTTGTATGTTTTTCAAAAACATGTTACTTTTGTATTATCTCCCATTCATGTTTGCACTCTTCACATAGGAAATAGTAATGCATTCCATCACTTTTCTCAATTGGGTCCATGTATTGACCCGTATTCTTTGACATGCATTCAAGACACTCTTGTTCATCCATTTCTTTTATCTGGAATATTTCACACAAAATTAATGCTTTGGACCATTTGTTTTCTAGTTATCTTGGCATGAATTATCTTGGCATGTACTCGGGTCATTTTTATAGTTCTGGAAAGAATTCTATTCTATGATGCACTGTGTCAATTCTAAATGCAGAGCCAAAATTGTCAGAGGTGTGGCTTGCAGCAAATGTGGGCTAGACAACTCACGGGAAGCGGGAAGGATTGGCCTTGAAATTCTTGAAGACCGGGGAATTGAGGAACTTGATGAATTCATGTTGATTCATTTTCCTGATGAGAACAAGCGAAAAAAGCTCAGGCATGTAATGCTACAAATCAACTATAATGAAACCAGAGCAAAACAGTATGACGCATCAAATCGTCATAAAAGATGATGAGACAACTTGTCTGAAAACCTAATTCCTGATGTATAGTGGAAAACAATGTTTATACTAGATCTAGTGCAAAGAATGTGCCATGGAACATGGTCAAATAGATGGGCTAAAAAAGAAGCTAAAAAAGAATAACGATGACGCACTAGACTTTGTGCAAAAACTAGAATCCACATTGACAGACTTTGAAAAGACTGGAAACTTGTCAGACAGCTATTCTGAGATTAAAAAAGCAATACTTGCATACAAGGACAAGCTAATAAATCAAATTTAATAAAACATTATATCTTAGTTTTCAATTCGCTCTAGGATATTCTTTGACCTTGAGCAGGCGTAAAATTATTTCAATGGATAAACCAAATCCCACAACTGTGAGTGCCATCACGACAGGCCAAAAGAGATCTGGGGGAATGATGTTTCCTCCAAAGAATGGTGCTCCAGAACCTGCATGAGCGCTCTGTGTTGCAATTGATACTTTAGCTCTTGCCAGTTTCAACATTTCTTCAAGTGTTGCACCAGATCCAATACCTCCATCTCCCGAGTATGGTCCACCTACAGCATTGTAAAATGGATTGTAACTTGTATATCCACTTCCACTCGGAACTTCTGGTACTCCATTGGGTACGTCGGAGAATCTGACAGTTCCTTGAAATGCTAATGTTGCAAACCACGAACCAATTGCTGCAATGCCTATTGCACCAAACCTGTATAGAGATTTTAAGGATTTGAAAAGTGACTTGCTTGTCTTGGCTTTTTCTGAAAACCTGGATGGAAGAATTATGATTGCAAACTTTGTAGCTGTATAGTATTTCATATCGTGAGATTTTGTATTTTTTCCAATTTTTGATATCTCGACTAATCCAACATCTTGCATCTTTTTCAGGTGATATCTGACAAGCTGTAACGAGTACTCTGTCTTTACTGCAATGTCATTTGCAGTAAGTGTATTTTCAAATAACATCTTCAAAATGGTTCTACTTACATCGGTCACCAAGATCTCTCCAAGTGCTCTTAGATTGTCATCATCGGTACCGTATATGCCAACTCTTTCTGGAACTGGCTGTCTTGATTTTTCTTGATTCATGATAAATGCACCATAATAACAATATCATGCTATGTAAAACTTTTGATGAAAATCAAATTTCATCAAACGCTAAATTCAAAATTATGTAATAATATGTCATGAAGAAACTTGCATACGGCATGCTGCTTGCAGTCCTCTTGTCTGTTGCCTTGCCGCAACTGGCATTTGCACAGCAGTATGTCCAATATCCTGGCAGCACAATGACTCTAGAACAAGACTTGGAACTTGCAAAAAAGAAAGTTGAGTTGGTAAGAGAACACCCCGGTGATGGCTCTGGTACGCCATATCTTGATGTAAACGGTGTGGTAGGTGCTTCTATAATCTCAGGCGCAATATTTGGAGGAATATTTGTGACCTTTGTAGTACGTGCAAAACAATATGAGGGCATACAAAAAGCAAGACCTGCTCTCTAAACTCTTTTTTTATTTTACAACTGTATTGAAAAATCAATTTCTCTCTCTAATCTCTATGTGTAGGCCTTCGATGGTGGAATGAAGACTCTGATAGGGATAATGGTCTGTAAAATATTCTGAAATGTCATCATCAAATGTAGTCACAAGTTTCGTAGAGTTGTACATGTCAGGAATTTGTTTTCCTCTGTTAAAGTCTGATATGTAATGTGGATCAGCCACAAGGACAACTTTGGTTGTATTGATGGGCTCTGCAAGTATCTGGGAATAGTCCAATGGGACATTAGTTTTGTGAAACACATTGCTAAATATCCATGTATATGTGGGACTGGCAAGAATGCTGGTGTTATTATCAATTGGCTGGTTTACAACAAAAGATATTGCAGAATATTCGGCACTTGTCATGTCTGTAGTGACAAGCAGTACTAGACCTATCATACCAAAGGCGCAAATTCCTAAGACAAAGATGATCATACCATCTCTGGAAATTTTTACTCTGGGTACCTTTTCAAATAACTTTACAATCAACACTCCTGCAGCAATACACATCACAGGTATGACTGGAATCCAGTAAAAGTACTGGTTGTAGCCTATGAGATACAAGAAAGCAACAAACGGCACAAACCATCCTAGTATCAGATAGTCTCTTCTAATTGCTGCAAATCCAATGCCTGCTGCTGCCAGCCAAAATAATGCAGGATCCATATCCGCAAATGACTTTGTGATTAAATGCAAATCGGCGCCTCCGCCCCTATGTGTCTGGAAATAAAACACATCATGTACCCAATAGTTGAAGTGTCCTGTCTCTATGCTTTGGATTGGCCACAAGAGTGGAATCAAAATCACTGGCACAAGCCACAATGCAAGTAATTTGAAACGCTTGGTGTTACTGAAAAAAACAATACCACCAACCAGTGGAATTGCGGTAAAGACAGGAATCTTTGTAAATATCGCAAGTCCCAAACATGTGCCTGATAGCAAAATTAACCATGTACTGTGTTTGGAATTTTTAGATTGTAGTGCAGCCCATATTGACAGCAAAAGAAAAGGCAATAATATTGAATCAAGTAATATTCTTCGAAAGATCCATGATATTGGCATCACTGCAAATAACACTGCAGAAATTAATGCAACCTTTTGTCCGTAACGCTTGCCTGCTATTTTGTATACCAGAAATGTATCTACAACTGCAAGTAATCCCATGATAATTCTTGGTACTGTATACAAGGCTGCAATAGAGTTGACATCACCTGACGAGTGTAAAGAATTGGGATATCCAATCACACCAAGTATTCCTGCAAGAAATGTTTGCCCAAAAAATGGATGATCATAAAACGATCCTTCTTGGGGACCCAAGCCGTTTAGTACGTGCATTGCTCTACGCATGTATACACCTTCATCAAAGAAAATGTCTGGAAAGCCTGCAACATTCCAGAGATGTACAAAAGCAGAAACTAGCAATATGGATATTATCAAAAGATGATACTTGTTGAAAGATCCAAGTCTTGCATTCATTGTGATATGACATTTTTCTAATGCATTAAACTTATTCTAGTTTGTATTGTCTAGTTCTGATTCATGTTAGTAAACAGATGTACCAACTTTTTAAACTGGAATTGATGTCGTACAATGTCGAGATGGGTAGAGTGTCTCACAGGTCGTTATTTGGCCCAAAACTACAGCACAATTGTTTTACGGTACCATGAAAACAGTGGCTATAATTTATTAATAGATTTAAAGCGGAGGAAGCGATGAAAATGTCAAAACCATTTGGCGCACTATTTGGTCTTTTGGCACTAGTTGCTATCTTAGGTGTAGCACCAGCATTTGGACAGACAGCAAATGAAATTGATATG
>JAJPEA010000009.1 GCA_023252335.1 Nitrosotalea sp. | reverse complement strand
GCTTGAGGGGCTAGTATCTTAGGATTTCGAGGGTTCAAATCCCTTCTCCCGCATTAATGATTTCATAACCATATCCAAAAAATCCATTCTCTGTGTACAATCCTATGTGACACACAAATGAGTTCTTTTTCTGTTGTTGGAGTAATTTCTTAGTGCGGCGTTAATTTTGCTCTAAAATATGATATTGAAATCTATGTTAATATTTTGCAAAATTATTCATTACTTTCTACACACCTTCAGACTTTTTGTTCCATGTTATGTGATGCATATTTTGGTAAAGCCCTTATTTGACATAAAATCTTGTATTGTTATGGAAATTACTGTAAAACAAATGATGCAAATTGAAGAGAATGGACATCAAATGGGGTTTTTTAGAAAACTAATGATGGAAAATGCTGGTGCTATTACTGCAAGACATATTGTAGAACGTTACCCTGATTTAACATCCAAAAAGATAACGGTTTTTGCTGGACTGGGAAATAATGGAGGAGATGCATTTGTTGTGGCTAGACATTTGGCTGCATTTGGTTGTACTCCCATTGTCATACTTTTAGGACATCCCGATAAGATAAAAACAGAAGAATCTAGATCCAACTGGAAAATTTTAGAAAAAATGAATTCTGTGAATTTAATACTTGCATCTGCTACTAGTGAAATTGCTAATGATGCAGATGTAATAGTGGACGGAATCTTGGGAACTGGAATATCCGGAAAAATTAGAGAACCATATTCTTCAGCAATTGATTTGATAAATCAATCAAATGCTTTCAAATTTGCAGTTGATGTACCATCTGGCCTTGATCCTGATACAGGCAAAGTAAATGACAAATGTGTAAAAACAGATATTACTATAACTTTTCACAAGATGAAAATTGGGATGCCAAAAGGCAAAGATATGTGTGGCAAAATAATAGTTGAGAAAATAGGAATTCCACCTGAAGCAGAGATTGGAGTGTTATTATGAAAGTACATCAACTTCAAGTAGGAAATATGCAAAACTTTACCTATATTCTTGAAGATGAAGAAACAAAGGAATCTGTTATCATTGATCCATCATGGGATCTAGAGTTGGTAATGAAAACAATAGAGAAAAATGCTCTAAACATCAAATATGTAATTAACACACATCATCATTTTGATCATACTATAGGAAATGATGCAATGGTAAAATACACAAAATCTAAAATTTTGCAGCACGAGTCTTCTACTCTACAAAATGATGTGCGCTTATCTGATGGTGACAAAATAATATTTGGCAAGTCAGAGCTTACTGTATTACATACTCCTGGACATTCAAAAGACAGTATCTGTCTAGTTGGTGATGGAAAAATCTTTTCAGGTGACGCACTTTTTGTAGGAAACTGTGGTAGAACAGATCTGCCTGGGGGAAGTGCAAAAGAACTCTATCATAGTCTGTTTGATATAATTTGCAAGCTTGACAGTAATCTAGTATTGTATCCTGGACACAATTATGGAAGCTCTCCAAATTCAACCATTGGCAAAGAAAAAAAGACAAATTTTGTATTACAACCCAGAACAGAATCAGAGTTTCTGAATTTTATGGGTAGTGATTAATTATTGCAAGACATAGAAATACTTGGAAATAAACAAAAAGGTTTAGAATTCATAAAAGAAACTGAACAAAAAAAATTTATTTTTTCTCTTGTAATATCTTATACTGAAACATCTGAAATACCTGGTATAACTATGGCTGGAGAACATCCAGATCTGATAAAATTTACAGGACCTGCTGATGCTGAATTTATTCATTATGGGTATTGTCGAAGCATCTCTGTAATTCCAATGACTCCGGATGGAAAACCAACTCCTGCGCTGTTGACAAAAACTGCACTGGAAGCAGCAAGCATTCCAAGTGTTGTTATAAATGCAGGTAGCAAAGTGTCCCCAAAGCTTCCATTCATTGATATGAACTTGGATCATGGAAAAAATATTGGAAAAGAATCAGCTCTTAGCCTTGATGATGTGGGAAAAGCAGTTGAATATGGTAGAATAATTGGAAGATTTCTTGGAGCTTCAACTGACTGTGTTATAGTTGGTGAAAGTATTCCGGGTGGTACTACTACAGCTCTTGGGGTGCTTGAAGGATTTGGAATTACCGGATCTGTTAGCAGTAGTATGCCTCAAAATCCTGTGGATCTAAAAACTCAAACTGTAAAGGAGGCATTGAAAAGACTCCAATCAAAAGATCCATTTGAAATTATATCACAATTAGGTGATCCAATGATTCCAACTGTTGCAGGTATTCTTAGTACTGCCTCTGAAATTTCTAGAGTTTTATTAGCAGGTGGAACTCAGATGGCAGCTGTGCTTGCTTTTGCAAAAAGTATTGGATTTGAAGGAAAGAACACTGCTGTTGGAACCACCTCTTATGTGTCTGAAGATAAATCTGCAGATTTGACTGATATCATGTCCCAGATAATTGATGTACCAATATTGGTTGCAAAATTAAAACTTGCAGAATCAAAAATATCTGGGTTGAGTTCATACGCTGAAGGATTTGTAAAAGAAGGTGCAGGTGCAGGGGGTGCATCAATTGGTTGCATGTTAAAAACTGGAATTGGTGCAAAAGATTTACTGGCTCTAACTGAAAAAGAATATTCAAAAATTACTTGACTGTTACTGATTTTGCCAAATTTCTTGGATAATCTGGATCAAAGTCTTTGTCGATTGCAGCATAATATGAGAGAAGTTGTATTGGTATTATCTCTACAAGCGGATATAATGACTCGTTGATGCTGGGTATGTCTATCCAGTGATCATATACATCACTTGGTTTATCTGAAATTCCTATTATCTTGGCTCCTCTTGCCTTTATTTCTCTAGCTGATGTTAGTGTATCATTATATGTAGAATCACTGGGGTTTATGATTAAAACATATGAATTAGAATCCATCAATGCCAATGGACCATGTTTTAATTCTCCTCCCGGAAGTCCTTCTGCATGGATGTATGTAAGTTCCTTTAACTTCAGTGATCCTTCCGAAGCAATTGGATAATGTACGCCTCTTCCTAATACGTAAATATCTGAAACATTCTTCAGTCTCTTTGCGACATCTCTGATTTTAGAATCATTAGCGAGTATCTTATTGATTGCTTCTGATACTTTTGTAAGATCCAGTTCTATACAGCCATCGCATATTTTGTCAATTATCTTGTATAGCACAACAAGTTGTGAAGTAAAACTCTTGGTTGCAGCAACTCCTATCTCTGGACCACAATTAAGTCCCATGGAAATAGATGATTGATGAACTAATGAGGATGTCATCATGTTTACTATTGATATGATTTTAGACCCCGTCTTTTTAGCAATATTTACGGCTTCTAATACGTCTGCACTTTCTCCACTCTGTGATATAGCAATTAAGATTGATTTTTCTTCAAACATGTCGGGAGAAAATTGTGCTTCACTAGAAATCAATGGTTCAATTTTTATTTTTGCATATTTTGAAAAAAGAAACTTGGCAATTAATGCTGCATTGTAACTTGTTCCACTTCCTGTGATGTATACATTTCGTGCATGTTTTATTAAATCAGAAGCCAAGTCAATCTCAAGTTTTGTATTGTTTCCAGCGTTCAATACTGTTGATGGCTGTTCTGAAATCTCTTTCAAAGTGTAATGAGCATATTGGCCTTTGTATACATCTGCAAATTCTTTTGATACTTTGGTTATCTGATGATGTACCGGATTTGCATTAAAATCAAAGATCTTTAATCCCTCTTTATCAATGATTACAAATTCCTTGTTATCTGGGTAAATTACTTCGTCAGTGTATTCTACAAATCCTAACACATCACTTGAAATAAAATATCCTTCTTTCCCTACGCCTATTATCAATGGTTCATGTAGTCTAGCTGCAGATAATGTACCATCTTGAAAGACTGCAACAAAAGCATAATTTCCTTTTAATTCTGCTACTGTATCTATGACAGATTTCTTAATTTCTCTAGTCTTGTCATAATTGTATTGAAGAAGATTTGCAATTACTTCGCTGTCTGTTTGACTTTTAAAAGTATAACCGTGTTTTTGTAGTTCTTTTTTTAATTCTTCATGATTCTCAATTATTCCATTGTGTACGATTGCTATTTCTCCTGTACTTGATGAATGTGGATGGGCATTTGTGTCAGTTACCATTCCATGAGTGGCCCATCTAGTATGTCCTATGCCTATAGTCCCAAAAAGCTCATCTAGTTTTGCTGTTTTGTTTACTTCTAAAACTTTGCCAACTCCCTTTCTGACATTGATTTGATGTTCCGAAAAAGTGGCAACTCCTACACTGTCATAGCCACGATATTCCATTCTTTTTAATCCCTTGACTATTATTGGCGCAGCCGAATTGATACCTAAATATCCTATGATCGAACACATTATGATACTGTATACATGTTCTAGATAAATAATGATTGCGCGTATTTTACTCAGTTGGCTGTTCGGTTTTTACTTCTTGAGCAGGTTGTTGCTTTGTCTTGTTAAGATCTAATTCTGGTGATAGGCAAATCTGATCTTCTTCCTCAACTTTTACCGTGTATGAAGGAACGGTAACTACTCTCTCACCTATCATTACATGACCGTGTACAACTATCTGTCTTGCCAGATATGGGCTCTTTATTGATTCTTTTTTCTGGATGATTGTCTGTAGTCGTCTGGATAAAAAGTCAGTCACCTTCAGATTAAGCACATCATCTAATGTTGAATTTTCTTTAACTAGTCCAACTCTTGCAAGTGATTTCATCAATATTGGTTCTTTTGTACTTCTGACATCCTGAGTTAATGCTAATAGTGATCTTGCTTGGTTTCTTATTCTTGAAAGTTCTGTATGTGCTTTCCACAACTCTCTTTTATTTTTGAGTCCAAAAGTACCTAGAACATGTAATTCTTCATTTAGTAAATCATAGTTTAGAGGACGTTTTGGTTTTCTCCACATTTTGCGTGAGTTTTTTGGATGATCTCCCATCTGCTATACCTACTTTTTCTTTTCCGCTGCAGCTGGTTTTGCTGCAGGAGCTGCACCAGCCTTTGGAGCTGCTGCAGGAGCTGCACCAGCCTTTGGAGCTGCTGCAGGAGCTGCGCCCTCAGCTGGAGCACCAGGTGAACCTGCTGGTAAAACTTTACCACCTTTCTTAACACCAACTGCACCGCCCTTTCTACCTGTGGTGCGTGTACTTTGTCCACGAACTTTTAATCCATATGTGTGACGAAATCCTCGCCAACTATTCATGCCCTTTTCTCGCTCAATATCATTTCTTACATTAAATTCAATATCGGAAGTAATAAGATGAAAGTCATTTCCTGTGTCCATATCTTTTCGTCTATTTAGGAACCATCTGGGTATGTTGACAGATGTTGGATCTCTCATAGCCTTTTCTATTTCTTCTACTTGTGATTCAGTAAGAAAACCAACATTACTGTTAGGATTGATTTTTAATACTTCTAAAAGTGATTTTGCAAAATTGTATCCAATTCCTTTTACTTGACCAACTCCGATAATGGTCTTTTTGGCACCTGGAATATCCTTACCAGCAATTCTAACTATGTGTCTAAACTCCTGTGAAGACAAGTATTAAAAAATCCCCAGTACCCCGGATAAAAACCATGCTAAAATAATATAATACTTTAAATCGCATTTCGCGAGTATTTATTGTAATGCCTCAGGAATTTGCAAATTTTGTTAATAGAAGTTATGGTTCTCAACCCAAGTATGCTGAAGTCATGGCTGGCGTTCCGGAAGACTATAAACAAATTAAAACATTAGGGGATCTGTTAGAAATTAATTATAAAATAATTGGTGCAAAGGAACAGATTCGTAGAAATTTAATCTCAAAGATCAAAACGCAGAGTGTAAAATATCCTGGAATAGTAGGTTTTGAAAATGATGTTATTCCTGCTCTAGATCGTGCAATATTAGCATGTCATGATATGATTCTAGTTGGTCAAATAGGACAAGCAAAGACTAGAATAGCACAAACAATTGCAAATACCTTACTTTCTCCACTGCCTGTAATTCGAGGCAGTGTGACAAATGATTGTCCTATGGATCTTCCACCGAATGATTTGATATCTTTGTTAGAGGATAAAGATAATCCAACAACTGTTCCACAATTCCACATAAATGGTGAAAGCATGGAAAAAATTCGTAATAACAAACTTGAGACTTCAATAGAATGGGTTGATGGTAAAAACAGATTCAAATATGTATTGGCAACTCCTGATATTTCTGTAAAGGATTTAGTTGGTCAGATCGATGCAATCAAGGTAACCAAAAATGGTACGGAATTGTATGAAATTGAATCTTATTCTCCTGGTCAACTAATGCAAGCAAAACATGGATTATTCTGCATAGATGAATTACCAGTTCTTGATACTAGAAAACAAGTGGCACTTTTGTCTGTCTTACAAGAAGGAAGATTCACAACAGGTGCATATCCTGTTATCTTTGAGCCAAAAACAATATTTGTTGCCACTGCAAATCCTATAGATTATACACACTCTGGAAAAATAATTGAGCCTCTTTATGATAGACTGAAAAGTCATATTCAAACACATTATCCAAAATCAATCCATGAAGAAATGTTAATTATAATGCAGGAAGCAAAAATACCCCAATCATTTATTCCCGTATTCATGTTGAAGATTTTGACAAGAATTGTTCAAACGGCACGATCTAGTGTTGAAATAAATCAAGACAAGGGCGTGAGTGTCAGAATGGGAATACATAGTTTAGAACTACTTGTGGGAGAAGCAGAAAGGACTAGATCTATAACTCATAATATTTTTGCATTACCTAGACCGTCTGACGTATTTTCAATAGAACAATCTGTAAAATTTGAACTTGCTGAACTAGATGATACTGTTGAGAATCGTTCCAAAGTTCTACAAAACCTAATCATTAATTCCATAAAAGATATCTCATTAGAATATCTAAATGGCGTGGATCAAAGCATTTTTGATTCAATAAAGAATGAATTTTTGGGCAAGTCATTTCAAGTGTCTCAAACAATTCTTGGTTCAAATGATATGCAAATATCCTACAATAATCAATTGAAACATTTCGAGTCTCTTTCAAATTTAGTTACCAGTATATGTCAAAAGGTTATTTCTGATCAAGAAATGTTCATAAAAGAAACTACAAAGTATGCAATTTCTAACGATGCTCTCATAGTTTCAGATAGTATACAAAATGAGCTCAAGGCTAGCGTTGTAGAATTGGTTCTAGATGGCCTGTGCTGGACTGAACCTAAAATTCTAGATAAAAAAGAAGGTATGTACATTGCAAACTAACACTACAAAGTTTGTCTATGTTTCAAGTGAAAATGACAAATCTGAAAGCTCTTCACCAGAGGTATCTGATGAAACGCTCAAACAAGCTCTTAAAGCCATAACTACCCAAGTCTTGAAGGAAAAAACACCATCAATGAAAGATCTCGAAAGTATACTGGATGGTATGATGCAAAACGCTTCTTCTACAAACCAATTTGATAGTCAACAAGAAACAGCAGCATATGGAAATAGTCAATCCATGACAAAGCACTTGCAAAAACTTGGATATCTTAAAGACAATAAAAAATGGCTAACAAAAAAAGCATTTTTTGAAATTGGACAAAAACTGCTTGAGGATGTAATAAAAACAATCAATGAGGGAAATTTGGGTTTTCATGAAACACGAAACATAGGATCAGGTGATACAATACTTGATACTACTGGAAAACTCGAAGTAGGTGACGACATTAAACATCTGAATATTCCAGCTACAATACTAAATGTAATTCAAAGAAAACAAAATAAAAATGAACCAATTCAATTCCCACTTGAAATACAATTTGATGATTTTGAAAAGTTTGAAACAAAAGAAGAAGTAAAAGTTGCAGTAGTTTACTGCATAGATCTCAGTTCCACAATGAAATATTCTCTAAGTTCAGGAGAAGGAACTAGAATAGAGGCTGCAAAAAAGGCTTTGTGGGCGTTATTTGTATTGAGTAAAAAATTCTTTCCAAATGACTCTGTTTACATTGTAGGTTTTGGTTCACTAGCATCACAAATACATTCTCCTGATATTCCATATCTGAAAACCTATGATGCAAATGATAACTTTCTTCATTATACTAATTATCAAGCTGCATTACGACTAGCATTAAAAATTCTAAAGAAAGATGGATCACAAAATAAAAGAATTGTTATGATAACTGATGGTCAACCAAGTGCATGTTTTGTGGATAATGAGTTGCAAAAAAATGCGATATTGGCAGATAAACCATATTCCCATTTTTATAGACCTGATGAATCAACTCTTTCTAAAATTAAAAATGAAAAAAATATACGGCTAGATATAGATGATGAATCTGTATACTTGTGTTATCGATATAGACAAGTTGATCCTACTATAGAAGCAAAGACTTTGCAGGAAGCAAAAAAATGTAGAAAGGAAGGCATTGAAATTGATACGATCATGGTAAGTGAAGAATCCGAATTATTGAGTTATGTTGAAAGTCTTGAAAAGCATTTGAAAGGAAGAGCATATTACATAAATCCAGAAAAAATTGATAGGGTTTTGATAAGTGATTTTATATCCAACAGAAAAAAAGTATTACATTCTAGGAATGGTTGATGAGCATGAGTGAAAGTTTTGACAAGCAAAAAATGATGGAAACTCTAGTAGATCCAGAAGTATCATCTATTCTTGCAGAGCTTGAGAGTGGAGAAAAAGGCTCTACATATTTGACAGATAAACTGCAACTCTCACTAGAACAGATCAAAGATCTTCTTTCATATGTACTAGAACACAAGTTTGTTGTGATAAATCAAAATGATGGCAAGGAAATCTTCAAAGTTGATCTTAACAAACTAAATAAAATCATGGAAAGTGATGATAATTTTAAAAGCGTAGTTGATGGATTAACTGAACTAGATCAATTTCTCAATTAAGATCTGACACGATTCCTAATTAGATACATCATGCCAACTGCAAGTCCGCTAAGGCCTATGAGAAGTGCTATGAATCCTGAAATATCTGCTAATTCTATATTTTGTGGATAATATCCGATAATTCCAAGAACCTGTATCTCCCTTTGTCCATGATTTTCTATCTGTAATGTATAATTTCCTGATGAAGAAATCTTGAATGTGTCTTGAATCGGGCTTTTTGTTACAGAGTTTGTTATTATCGACGTGCCAGTAGGATCAGTTACTATTGCTTTGACGTTATCATCACTTTTGAAATCTGTTATTTGAATAGAATACACTCCTTTCTGATTGTTATCTGGATTCATTTCTTTTGTAACAATCATTTGTGTTCCAATGCCTAGGGTATTTTGTTGATTAGAAAGATTTTCTGAAGTTATCTGCGATTGATATGCTGTTATAGCAATGCCTATCAACACCAATATTCCACTTGCTATTAAAATTGGTTTGGGCTTTATCACATCACATCTGCTTTCTTACCCTGGTTAAAACCTAATGTACAAATTACGTGTTGGTAAAATTTAGTATGAATTATTCGATAACGTTATCTTGCACATCTTCTCATATTAGAAAGTTGCATAAAATTCTGGTAATTCTTCTAGTTTTTTCAATGATTATTCCACCATTGTCTTCACCAAATGTAAACGCCTACTCTGATCATCCTAATCTTTTTGTTTCTTCAGAAAATAGTGTTTTCAGTAATCATGTTTCTGGACCTATGGTAACAGAAGTCATTGTACGAGAAGATAATACTCAGCTAGATCAAGCAATAGGCCAGCCAAATGTTTCAATAAATGGGAAAAACCTATTGATGGCACAAGGCTCAGATGGTAATTGGTATGCGTTTTTTGCTAACACTGATAGCGCAAAACAAGCTGATCAAGCAGCAGCATCTGGTTCTCCTGGACAAAGTATTGATTTTGGAGTTTTTTGTTCAAACTCTACTCCTTCTTCTATTTTGGGAGTAGATGTATCCCAGACTGATGGGGTAGCAATTCCAGATTCTGCAGGACTGTCAGGCACTACTCAAGGAACCGCAGGTTTTAATTCATGTAGTGGTACACCGGCAATTCCCTCTAGTCAAAATAATGTTGTACGAAATCCTCCCTCTCTGAATTCTAATCCACAAGTCCAGTCCGGCCAAATAGGGATAAATCCAAATGTATGGCCACTGATTCAACTCTTCACGCTTAGTGGTAATGTGCACATAGAATATGATAGATCCACAGGTACACAAAGTGTTGATCTTGATTATTCTGATATTCCAAATATCTCATTAAGCCTTGATAGATCTGGATATCCGTCAGGTTCTGATGTGTTTGCAACCATTAATGATGCTGAATTAGGTATAGATCCTACATCCCAAGATTCGTGGACTTTTAATGTTGGTTCTACTCCTGCAACATTTTATCAAGCCTTTGCAGAATCAGGTAAAAGCGCAAGTGGTCCTGGAATTGTAAATCTAATACCATATCTGAGTAGCCTTGGTTTCAAAGATAATGGAAAACTAGGTATGGATACAGCAGATGTTGTTAACCTGAAAACTAATTCTGTTCAGACAAGCTTGTCTCTTAATGGCATATATGACAAGTTGGTAACTTTTGTAGAAACAGGACCACATACTGGAATTTTTGAGAGCTCTTTTGCTGGTGCATCAACCATAGGGATACTACCAAATGCTCCTAGATCTCATTCTGGCTCAATTACTTATAATCTTCAGAGTGCTTCTATTGTTTCAGGTACTACTACTGCAAGTCTTAATGTTGGTAACAGTCAGAGTCAATTTGGTCCTGGTCAACGAGAAACAATCACTCTAGTGGACAATGATCAAAATATCAATTCTAACCTAGTTGATCAACTAGATGTTTTTAGAAGTTCTGCAAAAATACCTACTTTGAAGATTGGAAATCCAATAACACTGAGTAGTTCTTCTGATGTTACATTTTATAACAATTCACGTTCGATCAGTGTCCCTTCTACTGTGTTTGATGCTAACTCATTACGTTTGATAATTGACACCAGATCTCAATCAATGTCAAATTTTCAGAAAATTACACTAAATCTTGGTGTTTCCACTCAATCTCTCAAGAACCTATTTATCGATACTAGTCAACCAAATTCAAAAGGAACCAATTGGGTTAATTATGATCTCAGATCTTTTCAACGACAGCTTGGGATAACCTCATTTTCCAGTACCAGCATGACTCTGTATTTTGGTTCTGTTGGTTCTTCACCAGTCACGATTGTAACACCGGGGGAAATTGTATCTGGTAATGGTCTACTTCAAATAAGTGATAATGCAGTAGCTTCAATAAACTCCATGTCATCAAGTCTGCCTGTATTCTTGGAGATTAACTTCAATACTTCAGGAAATATCTCAAATCCTAGTGACACTCAACCAATTGTATTTGATCTTTTCTCCTTTGGAGATAATAATAATCAACAAGTAAACAATGCCATATATCGAGCAGAACTACAAGAAACATCTGCAAATTCTGGTATATTTTCAGGAACAATTGAATATGCTGTAATAAATCAATTAAACCAATTTGATCCTAATTTGATCAAAGGTCTTCAAACTTTTGGTAGTAATATTAAATTTCTTGTGAACACTGAACTTACGGATGCTAACGCAATACATTTTTCTATTTTAGGTACACAAGGTGGAACATCAACAACAGTTACCTCACAACATGATCTTTCAACACATACAGGTACAGTAACACTTGATTCATCAAATTACAGAATTGGTTCAGATGTCACAATAACTGTTAATGATCCAGATTTGGTTACTGATGCTAATACAATAGTAAGTTACACCAGTGTGAATGATCCTGGTTCTCCAGCAGATGATACTGTTGGAGATAATAACGGAAATATACTCTTGGAAGTTTGGATTAAAGGATTTAGATTTCAACATTGTACTGTAAACGGAGTGTCTTATGGAGGTCTTGCTGCCACTGGTTTTACATTAACTGAAACTGGACCAGGCACAGGTGTGTTCCAAGGCATTTTTAAAATGCCTTCTTGGATATGCAGTGAGGACAAGACCACTGTAATATCTCCTGTAGGAGGTAATGTTGAGGCATGGTATCACGACTTTCGAGATGCATATGGTAGGTCTGTAATAGAAGGTTCTACAGTAGCAACTCCTGCTAAAACTCAATCTACCACAACCACAAACCAATATGCGTCTATCGCAATTCCAACGATTTCGATATCTACACAAATTAACGATCAGTCTGGAAGACCTCTATTACAAAGTCCACATGTTGGACAAACGATAAACTTTAAGAGTATGCTCTCAGACATACATCAAAATTCTCAAGAAATTTCATACATTGTTCAAATAAAAGATAGTAACAACAAAGTAGTTTTTCTAAAATGGTCTGAAAATAATCTTGTGAATCTCTCTACTACAAATGAAGAAATTAGCTGGGTGCCAACACAACCTGGTATTTATTCTGCTGAAGTCTATGTGTGGAGTGGAATGGATTCTCTAGTGCCGCTTGTAGATCAAAGTCAATACAAAATTCAAATTCTGTCCTAGTTGAATTTTTGAACTAAAAGTTGTATTTGTTTTTGTATGGTGATACAGCACGTAATTCTTGGACAACTTTTTTTAACGTATCGACGGTTTCGTCTATTTCTTGTTCTGTATTTGTTATTCCTACTGTAAGGCGTAATGATCCTGTAACTTGTTCATGTGAAAAACCCATTGCTTTTAAAACATGAGATGCTTTCTGTATTTTCACAGAACATGCAGAACCAGTAGATGCAGATATTTTGTGTTCATCTAATTTTATTATAAGATCTTCTCCGTTTACACCAAGAAAAGTAAAATGAGTATTATTGGGAGTTCTCATATCAGGATGTCCATTAAGAGTTGTAGCGGATATTTCTTGCAATATTCTTGTAGTCAATTTTGTGGTTAGTTTTTTCAGATGAATTGAATTTTCATTCATGTTGTTTTTTGAGAGTAGACATGCTGTTCCAAACCCAACTATGCTTGCCACATTTTCGGTGCCAGATCGAAGGCCATTTTCTTGACCGCCGCCTAATATCATGGGTGACATCTTTACACCGTTTTTGATGTATAATGCTCCTACACCTTTTGGACCGTTTATCTTATGAGATGATATTGAAAGCAAATCAATTCCTAGTTTTTTTACATCTATAGGAATTTTTCCTACTGCCTGAACTGCATCTGTGTGAAAAATGACATTGCTCTCTCTTGCAATTTGTGCCATCTTTTCTATGGGCTGTATTGTTCCAACTTCATTATTTGCGTACATTATTGTAATTAGGCATGTATCACTTGAAATTTCTTTTTTGAGATCCTCAGGATCTACAAAACCCTGCTTGTCTACTGGAAGAAAAGATATCGTGTATCCTTCTTTTTCAAGACGCTTACACGGTTCTAGTATGGCGTCATGTTCGATGGATGATGTTATGATATGTTTTCCTTTACTTTGTGATGCTATGCCATAGATTGCTGTATTGTTTGACTCTGTTCCTCCAGAAGTCAAAAGTATTTCATTGCTATTTGCATTAATGAGTGAAGCAATTTGCTTCCTTGCATTTTGAATGGCCATGTTTGCAAGCCTGCCATGTCTGTGTATGGAAGAAGGATTTCCATATTGTTCTCTAAAGTAAGGAATCATTTCTTCTATGACTTTATCATGAACAGGTGTAGATGCAGCATTATCTAGATAGATCAATCTGTTATCACATTGAGTTTACCTGGTCTATAGCCGTTAGGATCAATCAAGATATTATCAAATCCCAATCCGTTCATATATTTCTCAAGTATCAGCATTTTTTTTTCGTCATCTAAAAATACTATCTCATTTTTATCCACCTCTATACTTGCTCTATTTCCGAAATCTCGAACTCTCACCTGTCTTACTCCGAAAAGATGTTTTATCATAGTTTCACTCTTCTCTATTCTTTCAAGCTTTTCAGATGTAACAGTACTACCCCATGGTATGCGTGATGCTAGACAAGAGTTGGATGGTTTATCATGAATGGAAATATTATTTTCTTTTGCAACTTGTCTGACATCAGATTTTGTGAATCCGCTTTCTACTAGAGGACTTTGAATACCGTTTTTTTTCAATGCTATTATTCCTGGTCGATATTCTACTAGATCATCTAGATTGGTACCATCAACAATCAAGTTGATTTTTTCTTTTCTTGATAGTGTGATAAGATGTTCAGCTAATTCTGTTCTACAATAAAAGCACCTGTTTTTGTCGTTTTTTACAAAATCTGGATTATCTAACTCGCTATATTCTATAATTACATGTCTAATTCCAATTTCTTGACAAATTTTTTTTGCAGAATCCAATTCTTCTTGAGAGAGTGTCTTGTAATCTGCAGTCACTGCAACAGCTTGTTTACCTAGCGCCATTTGGGCAGCATATGCTACAAGCGCACTATCTACTCCTCCTGAAAGAGCTACCAAAACTTTTTCTTTTCCATGAAACCAAGTCACTAGATCTTCAATCTGTCTCATCGTATGTTTAACCTCAGTTTGATTTCGCTTGATATCAGATCTGATGTTTCTTTGAATGATAATGATAGTGAATCTGAAATTGTCTTTACATCGTCTGATTCTACTTTGAAATGTTTTATAGTCTCATTATGCTTCACAATTTTGCATTTCACAGTAAAGTTTTTTCCTTGTATTGTGATGGGTACTGAAACAACTATTCTAGGAACCACATAGCGATTAGATGATCTTATCCGTACACCTAAAGTGCCGGTTTCTGAAATAAGCATGCTAATCAAGGTATTTGCAATGGATGGTTCGCATATTACAGAAACTAGGTTTGTCGGCCTTCCTTTCTTTGTTATTCCACCTGTTACTGTAACATCTTTTGCACCATTTGCAATTAACTTGTCAATCATATGTCCTATTGTTTCGCCAGATACGTCATCAAGGTTTGTTTCAAGAATTTGTATAGTATCCAATTGAAATTCTTCTGTCAATTCTCCTTGGACAATTTTTAAAACATTGGGAAATCCATCAAAGTTTTTACTGCCAGCGCCATATCCTATTGATTTTATTTTCATTGTTGGATAAAATTCTGAACATTTATCTACCAAGTTTACAAGCAGGCTTGCGCCAGTGGGAGTAGTAAGTTCCTCTTTTATTCTTCCTCCGTGAATTGCTATGTCTGAACCACGAAATATCTCTAATATTGCGCTTGCTGGGTTGGACACAGTGCCGTGAGAAAATGTCAGAGTTCCACCCCCTACTGCCACTGGAGTTGAAATAATTTCATCTGAAAATAATCTCAAATCGTCTAGTGCAATAGCAGAACCTATGATGTCTATAGCGGTGTCAATACTTGATGCTTCATGAAAGTGTACTGATTCAAGTGTCTCTCCATGTATGTTTGACTCTGCATAAAGTAATGATCTAATGCTTTCTTTTGCAAAAACTTTGGCTTTTTCCGATAGTCCTATCTTGTCTGATGTGGATAATATGCATTCTTGAATCTCAATTCCTTTTCTTTCATGATACTCTTCAATTGTTTCTAAAACAAGATACGTTGCTTCTGTTCCATGTTTAACAGTTTTTTCAAAATCCATTTTTGCAATTTTTGAACCTCTAAGATATTCTTCAATTGAATATGCTGCATCTATAACTTTGGACTTTTTTGCGCCCATGTTGACTAGCGATGAAAGCAACATGTCGCCTGAAATTCCAGCCACCTGTGCATCAATTACTAGTACCATGATTTTCTAAACATACTGAAATGCATATAAATTGTAATTTGATTCATAATTTTGGTTACTAGTAGATGTGTTAACTGGGAAAAAACAGTCAAGTTTAATTAGAGATTAAATTGAGGGCCTTTTATGATTACAATTATCGGTTCAGGAAAAGTTGGTGGAGCAGCAGCACTGTTCACAGCTTTGAGAAAAGTTACAGATGAAATATTATTACTAGATGTAGTTCAAGGCCTTCCACAAGGAGAGGCTATGGACATAAATCACATGTTGGCAGAAAAAGGGATCGACGTTAACGTTAGAGGATCAAATGATTATTCTGAAATGAAGGGATCTGATATTGTAGTTGTTGTTGCAGGTTCTGGTAGAAAACCAGGTATGACAAGAATGGATCTCTTGAAAATAAATGCATCAATTGTAAAGGGTGTCGTAGAAAATATTCAAAAACATGCTAAAGATGCAATGATAATTCCAGTGACCAATCCATTAGATCCTATGGCATATCTAACATACAAAGTTTCAGGATTTCAAAAAAACCGAGTGTTTGGAATGGGTGGCATGCTTGACTTGTCACGCTTTACACAATTTATTCATGAATCTACGGGTTATTCTAGAAACTCCATACGTGGTCTTGTGATAGGAGAACATGGTGAAAACATGTTGCCACTTCCAAGATTCTCAACTGTTTCTGGAATGCCATTGACTTCAATTCTATCAAAAGAGAAAATTGAAGAAATTGTACAAGGAACTAGACAAGTTGCAGCTAAAGTAATTGAACTCAAAGGTGCTACAGTTCATGCCCCGGGTAATGCAATATCTACTATAGTGGAGGCGGTATTAAACAACACAAAACAAGTTATTCCTGTGGCAACATATCTGGATGGAGAATATGGTTACTCGGATGTATCTATCGGTGTTCCAGCGGTTATTGGTAAAAATGGCGTTGAAAAAATAATAGAATTAGATTTGGATTCAAATGAAAAAGAGTGGTTCAAAAAGGGTGTAGACAGTGTCAAAAACGCCATCTCTAATCTTTAAAGCTGATTAAATTTTTAACTACGCACTAGTTATCAAAAATGGTATTGGATCTTACTGAAATATTAAAATCACTTGATCTTGGAAAAATAAGCGTACCACAAGCCAAGAAATTACTTTCTCTTTATTCTGTTGAAAAAATTGAAGATTTTGCCAAGATAGATATGAGTAGAAAATTACGACGCGGAATACCTGAAGTCATATTTGCAGAAAAAAAAGAACTTGCAGATATCAAGAAAATAATTCTCACAACCACTTCTAAAACCGACTCTGTTCTTGTTTCTAGGATAAACAAAGATCACTACAAGAAAATATTGATCTTTTCTAGAAAAAACAAGTTGAAAATACATACGGGCAAAAATACTACGACAATACTATTCTCCACCAAGCTGCGTTTTACTGGAGGAAAAGTGGGTATATTGACGGCAGGCACTTCTGATATTGGAGTAGCAGAAGAAGCAAGGCTGATGTGTGAATCCATGGGATGCCAATGCATTTGCAGTTATGATATTGGCATAGCTGGAATTCATAGGCTTTTTCCTGTGATCAAGAAAGTGATATCTGAAGAGGTCGATGTAATCATAGTGGTTGCTGGGATGGAGGGTGCACTTGCATCCGTAGTCTCATCCTTGGTTGACATACCTGTAATTGGAGTTCCTTCATCAGTTGGATATGGTTATGGGGCAAAAGGAATTGCAGCGTTGGCATCTATGTTGCAAAGTTGTACTCTGGGACTATCTGTTGTCAATATTGACAATGGAATAGGTGCAGGGGCATTTGCAGCTAATGTTGCAAATCGAAGTGTACAAAAGAAAATCAAGTCTTAATAATTCCAAGGCTTCCCAATTCTGAGCCTATTCCGTATCCTATGAGGGCAATTCCAGTTCCAAGTCCCGCCATTTCTAATCCTCCCCGTAACATGTTGATGTTTGCAATCTTTGACTTTATTGCTCCAATCATGAATGATGCAGAAAGACTAACCCCAATTGCTACAAAAAGTGGAACATGTCCACTCAAAAAGAAATATGGAATGATTGGCAGAATTCCACCTACTAAAAAAGCGCCAAACATGCGAAACGCACTTTTTAGTGGACTTCCTATTATGTCTAAATTTAATTTGAGTTCTTCTGTAAGCATTGTATCTAACCAAACTTTTTTGTCTGATGTTATTTTGTTTACAATCTTCTCTAAATCCTGACCCGTGAATCCTTTTGTTTTGTATATGTCTTCTATTTCTTTTCTCTCTGCTTCTGGTACATTATTCATCTCCCATTTTTCGCGTTCAATTTCGGAATCTAAAATCTGTCTCTGTGATTTTACAGCAAGATAATTTTGAACTGCCATTGCTTTTGCACCAGTGAACATGGCAACAATAGCTGCTAGTATGATTATGTTAGATGATACTTCTGCTCCGCCAACTCCAGCTACTAACCCTAACGATGTGTTTATCCCGTCTCCGAATCCAAATACGAAATCTCTAATCGAGCTACTTTCTTTTTGATGTGCTTCAACATGTCGTGGTTCTATTCCACTCATTGTCTACAGTATGCAATGCCTGTTTATATGTCAAAAGTAAAAATTTTCAAAATGATGTAGTAAGGTAAACGATTTATATCATAGTAGAAAGAAGTCGAAGAAAGGAATGGCAGGAAGGAGAATAGTTCTAACTGCAGATCGTAGCCTTATGACTAATTATAGGGGTAATTTTCTGTATGGTTTCATAGCATGTGGTCCTTATGAAGTGGTTCCTGAATGGGTATTTGATAAAGTATTTTGTCCTCCAGTTGAAACTGATCAAATAACTGGTGAAGCCAAGGTTGCTCAAGTTGGATTACGTAGGGTGGAATCTGCGCTGTTACAAGGTTACAAAAGAGAGGATGTGTTTATTGCAAATCCTGATTATCTTGAAAAATGTATTGGCCCTGATACCAAAGTAGTTGGAATCAACGTGATGGATCCACTTGGTATGGCTCCCGTAACTACAACAATGTCTCCGGAAAAGCTCTCTTACGTTGCAATGAAATTCAAGAGAATGTGTGCAAAAATAATCCAGTTAAAAAAGAAGCATAATTTTCATGTTGTAGTTGGCGGAAACGGAGCATGGGAACTTGCCAAAACTGATAGGATGAAAATCCATGGAATTGATACTGTTGTTGTAGGAGAAGCAGACGAGTTAGCTTTAGATCTTTTCCATGATCTTGAAAAAGGTGATGCTCCTGAACTAATGCATTGTTTTGTTAAGAATATTCAAAACATTCCTGTGATTCAAGGACCTACTGTTAATTCTCTAATTGAAGCAATGCGAGGGTGTGGAAGAGGATGTGACTTTTGTGATGTCAACAAACGATCAAAAAAAGATTTACCATTAGAAAGATTACAACAAGAAGCAAAAATGAATTTGAATTATGGTTTTGATTCTATCTGGCTACACTCTGATGAAATGCTTCTATATGGATGTGATAATAGAAACTTTCAACCAAACTATGATGCAATAATTGAATTATGGAAAGGTCTCAAGTCTCTGGGTGCAAGATTTGTTGGAACAACTCACATGACATTTTCAGCTGTATGTGCTGATCCTAAACTTTTACATGACATGTCTGAAGTAAATGGCATGAGCGACGAAAAATGGCTTGCCACAAATCTTGGAATTGAGACAGTAGCGCCAAGAATGGTTAAGAAACACCTTGGTGTAAAAACAAAACCGTTTTCAACAGATGAATGGGGTTGGGTTGTAAGAGAAGGTGCTAGGATATTAAATGAGAATCACTGGTTCCCAGCAGCTACTATTATAATTGGTTGGCCAGATGAGACTCCTGATGAAACTCAGTATACTATAGATTTGATTGAGGATTTCAAGAAAACAAGAATGCGAGGTCTTGTTGCCCCGCTATTGTACCAAGACTTTAATGAAAAGAATTCAATGCACTTTGGCAACCTCAATGAGGCACAATTTACGTTATTCTGGAAATCTTGGGAACACAATCTGAGGGTTATTAATGATATTATTCCTATAATTATTAGAAACAAGACGTTTGGTCCTCCTATGAAACTTGTCATGTATGGTATGATAAAAGCTGGAACTTGGGCGATAATGAGGTATCTTCGAGGTTTATCTAAAGACTTGTTCAACGGCAAGCTTCCAGAAGATATCATGGAAAAATATGCAAGGAGCAGATCCGTAAATGCTCCTTCTTATACTAGGTAGATTTTTTCTCTAATATTCTAATTGCTGAGTCTGCAATAGTATTTGATTTTGGAGTCAAGACTACAAAATAGATCTTGTCTGATCTTTCCGCACTTTCTACATTCTTAAATTTTTTTAGATTCATGTCAAATTCTAATAGCTTTCCATCAAGTTTTCCTTTTACATATATCATCAAATATGAATTTCCTGAAGCAGGAGTTAAAGGAATTATTGAAAAGATGTATCCTTTGTATGAGTTTATTGGTAAGATGTTTTTCATTGGTGGGGCCATAGTGGACATGGCAATAAATATGTCTTCAGGAGAATCAAATTCTTCGAATTCAAAATCCATAGTTACCTTTCCCTGGTCTTGTATAATAATCTATGATCTGGCGTGAGTGTCAATTTGATTGTGTATCTATGTCTTTAACTGTGGTTTGTGTAGACATTGATTTTTTTCGTGATTAAATATTTGCTGGTTTGAAAATATTTGTAAATTTAGGAAAAAGAACTAGTTCTAGTATTTTGGCATAAATCTTAGTCCAGTCTTTGCTGATACTGCAATTA
>JAJPEA010000108.1 GCA_023252335.1 Nitrosotalea sp. | reverse complement strand
GATGTATCATTTTCAGGTCTCTTGTCTGCAACAAAAAGAGTGATTCCAAAGGGAATAGAAGCTGCATGTTTCTCATTACAAGAAACTGCATTCTCTATGATTGGCGAAGCCATCGAAAGAGCATTATCATTTACAGGAAAGAAAGAACTTTTGGTTGTTGGCGGAGTTGCTGCAAACAAGAGGTTATCACACATACTTTCAAGTATTTGTACAAGGCATGGTTGCAAGTTTTTTGTAGCTCCAAAGGAATATGCTGGAGATTGTGGCTCTCAAATATCTTGGATTGGACTGTTGGAATCGTCAAAGAAATCTGGAATAAATGTAGAAGATACTTTTGTAAAACAATCGTGGCGGTTAGATACTGTTGAAATTCTTTACTAGGCAGAGTATTTGGAAATAGCGTCTTTCACGTCTTTTTCCCATTTGCCTGTGTTATACACTCCAAACTTGTAGGTTTTTTCATTTTCTTCTGTTTTTATCTTTATTCTCACTTTTTTTATTAGCCTGCCCTCTTTTGCTACTTCTGTTATCTGATTGAGTTTAGCTTCAAGAACTGTATTTCCAAACTTTTTTGAAAAATCAATTATTCTTCCTGCTGTCTTATCAAAAGCAATTCTCTTGTTTGTTAATGTGAGAATGCCAGGACCTAACGAGTCTTCGGAACAATCTTCTTGTGCCATTCGTTTTTCGTCTTGTTCCATATCATTTGTTTTGTATCCTATGTTATAATTGTATATTCAAGAAATCATTATTTTCAAAAACTAATTCTATGACACTACATGATTGTAACTTAAATTATGTAAAGACTCTGATCTTTTATTGAAACTTGTAAAAAAAGGTGCAGAGGCAGACATCTATCTTACATCTTGGAATGGTCATGACTCTATTTTAAAAATCAGAAAAAAGAAAGATTATCGAGTTGATTTACTAGATACACGTATACGGACTCTGAGAACAATGCGGGAAGCAAAAATGATCTCCGAGACTAAATCTTTTGGAATAACTACACCTCTTGTTTATTTTGTAGATGAAAAAAAGTGTGAGATATACCTCCAGTTTGTACCAGGTAAACTAGTCAAAGACTTGTCTGCCAAACAAATTGTAACGATATGCAAGGACATGGGAAAAATAGTTGGAATTCTTCACAAGAATGGCGTCATGCATGGAGATCTTACTACATCCAATTTTATTTTATCCAGGCAAGGACTGGTAATACTTGACTTTGGACTTTCACAAAAAACTGACCAAATTGATGATCATGCAATTGATCTGCGACTATTCAAGGAAGTTTTAAACAGCGCACATGCTCAAATTGTGGATAAATCCTGGGCCTCATTCATATTGGGATATAGGAAGATACTGGGAAGCCTTCTCACAGACAAAGTCCTCAATCAAGTTTTAGTAATAGAAAAAAGAGGTAGATATGCAAATGTCATCTGACTTGTTTTTCATAAGCTCAAACAAAAACAAGTTTGAAGAGGCAAAAAATATCGCGTTAGAATTTGGTCTAAAACTGAAATTTCTAAAACACAGTCTTCAAGAGATTCAAGCAAATACTTTGGAAGAAATTGCAACACAGAAAGCTATGCATGCATTTTCTATCTGTTCAAAACCTGTAATAGTTGAAGATGCAGGTTTATTCATAAAATCATTAAATGGATTTCCAGGACCGTATTCATCATTTGTATTTGATACTATTGGTAACAAGGGAATCCTAAGACTTGTGACTGTGAAACGTGATGCAGTATTTAGATCCGTTATAGCATATTGTGAAAAACGTGGTGATGTAACTTTGTTTAGTGCTGATGTGAATGGAACAATATCAAAAAAAGAACAAGGTAAACGATGGGGCTATGATCCTATTTTTATTCCATCGGGAAAAAATAAAACATATTCTCAACTGGCAGGGAAAAATAAAATCTCTCATAGATATTTAGCATTGAAAATTTTTTCTAATTGGTATCTAGATAAGAAGAAATCCAGCGATCGGTGAATCGCCTTTGATTTTGAAGAACAACAATTCTTGACATCTCACTTTCATCCATGGTTGAATAGATCCCACTCTGTTTTGCAAGTTCATTTGCAAAATGTCTTATCTCTGACATGTCTGGAGAGTTTGAATATTCTAATCTGTTGGTTGATCTTCCCACATGCATGTATGATTTTATTTCTATAAAGTGTGCATCAGAACGTTTTACCATGTCGGCATATTCTGGAATTAATTTTTCATCGGCATTATAGTCCTTGATTAAAGTGAATCGTAGTACTGTTCTTGTATCAAGATCTGTAAGCATTTCAAGACTTGTATTCCATCTCTCCCATGCATCCTTGTACTTGGGTCTATTTACTAGTGTGAATATCTCAGGGTTTGGGGCATTTGTTGAGAGATACAGTTGTGTTGGTAGTGCATCCTCATCCCTCAACCTCTCTATCATTTCAGGTTCTTGACCATTGGTTACAAGGAAAATTGACTTTGTATTCTGTAGATTCTTTAGATATTTTATTAGATCTGGCAATTGTGGATACATTGTAGGTTCACCTGATAGTGAGATTGCATAATGACTTGGAAGCAATGATTCGTCAAGCTTTTCTTTGTTACTTTTTGGATCTCCATAATGACCCATGATCAACTTTCTTCGTTCTTCCATCAAGTTAGTCATTATAACCTCTGGAGGCGCAACTTTTTCTACTGGCATCTTTAGGGCACTGTAAAATTCCATTGGTCTCCAGCAGTATACGCATCTATTTTCACAAAACATTCCTGCTGGTGAAAATTCCATGCATCTATGAGTTGAAATGCCGTAAAATTTGTGTTTGTAGCACTGACCATCATCTTTGAATGATTTTTTTGTCCAGTGACATAATTCTACAGTTGCATGATCTGAAATTCCGTATTTTGCTTTTTTTAATTGATTTAGAATCACTGGTTTGATCTGAATGAACTCATTCTCAATTTCAACAGTCTCTCCAGAACAACTCATGACTTAGGTTCTTGTATTGGTTTTAAATAAATCTAGGTAATCTATTTCAAAAATGATACACACGGAGCATTCTCCATTGGAACACAGAGAACTGTACCAAGATATAGCATGGCATAAAAGACCACTCCTGCAGCGATTCCCATAGAAACCCACCACATTCTTAGTTTCATATTTGCGATTAGTTTTTCTGTTGCTAATAAACCTAACTTTGATTTTCAGAAAATAATTGATAAAATATGTTACAACTTGATCTAAAGATCTTTTGTTGGTTGTTTGGTGATTTGCCCTGTCCACAAAACTGTCTTATATGACATGTTGATAACCTCAATACATGAATGCAGCAAGAATAGTTAATGTAAAAGCTCCTCTTGAAATTCAATCCCTTGAAACTCCAAAACCTCGAGGTTCCCAAGTTCTCATTAAAGTAGAATCTGCTGGTGTGTGTCATAGCGATATACATTTGTGGGATGGTGGATATGAGGGCCCTGCTGGTTCATTCATGAAAACAACTGATAGGGGTGTCAAGTATCCATTGACTCCTGGACATGAAGTAGCTGGAACAGTAGAGAGTATGGGTGAGGACGTAGAGGGATTTACAAAGAATGAAAAAGTTTTGGTGTTCCCTTGGATTGGTGAGGGATTGTGTCCTGCTTGCAGAGTTGGTGAAGAAAATCTTTGCGACAAGCCCAGGTCTTTGGGTGTTTACAATGATGGTGGTTATGCAGAATATGTTCTTGTTCCAAACTACAAATATCTAGCAAAAATAAATGACATGGATACTGATGTATGTGCTCCTCTGTCTTGTTCTGCTCTAACTGCGTATGGCGCAATCAAGACTGCCAAATTAAATCCAAACGACAATGTCGTTATTGTAGGTGCAGGAGGACTTGGGTTGATGGGTATACAATTGGCTAAAGCAATTAGCGGTGCAAGAATAATTTCTTTGGATGTTAATGATGATAAATTAAAAATTGCAAAACAAAGTGGCGCAGATTTTACTATCAATTCTGCCAAGGAAGATCCTGTAAAAGCCATAATGGAATTAACAGGCAACTTGGGATCTGATGCTGTAATTGATTTTGTCAATGCTACAAAATCAGTAGAAACTGATATGCAAATACTGCGACGTAGAGCACGAGTTGTTCTTGTGGGATTGTTCGGCGGTTCTCTGCAACTAAATCTTGTAACAATGCCTACTAGAGCATACAAGATCATGGGTTCCTACACTGGTTCTATGACAGATATGATTGAATTGATTTCACTTGCTCGCAGAGAAATAATAAAACCAGTGATCTCAAACAGATTCAAACTCAATCAAGCAACAGAGGCATTAACAATGCTAAAAGAAGGAAAGATAATCGGTAGGGGAATAATTAACCCATAAACTCTCTGATTGTAGTAAAAAGTAATACAGATACACTAAACGTTGGCATTTGCCCAAATTGAGTTAAGATTAATACTGGATTGAAAACGATTTTCTTTATGTGGCCCTTGTAGTACAGTGGCGAGTATAGGGGACTGTGGATCCCCGGACTTGAAAATGCTGCTCAGCCTTGCAAGACTGTTAAAAAAAGACTGGAAGGATGTAACAAAATCAGACATTGATGGTTTGGTGTACAATATAATGAAAAAATACGGAACAGCAATTGGCCAGGAAAGTGAGACATCACGCGATCACAAAAAGGTGTTAAAGATATTTTTCAGGTGGCTAAAACTTGGCTCACGAGAAAAAGATGAGGTCGGAGATCCGCCTGAAACAAAGGGAATCAAATTAAAAAAACCAAAAGACAAGATAGTTCGTGAAGATCTGCTAACAGAGTCTGACAGGACAAGATTGTTGTATGCTTGCGGAGAAAACCAAAGAGACCGTGCATTCATTGACTGCCACATGGAGGCAGGAACAAGACCTGAAGAAATTCTCAGCCTGCAAATAAAACATGTAAAGTTTGACAAGCATGGTGCAGTGATACATGTGGATGGCAAGACAGGTCCTAGACCTGTACGGTTGATTCGTTCTACTCCAAATCTTGCACAATGGATGGCAGTTCACCCATCCAGGGATGATCCGAACTCTCCATTGTGGATTATGACTGACAGACAACATTACGGCCAGCCTTTGTCATATGCAGCTGCTAGAAAGATTGTCCAGTTTAGAAGCGAAAAGGCACACATGTCAAAAAGAATATTTCTCAATTTGTTCAGACATACTGAAGCTACAGAGACTGACAAATTCATGACAGAAGCCG
>JAJPEA010000107.1 GCA_023252335.1 Nitrosotalea sp. | reverse complement strand
AAGTATGATTCCTAGTGAAAATACTGATGCAATTACAATCAACGATCCTGCCGGAAACTCTGGCACTATGTGGGGTCGTGACACAACTCCTGAAATCTCTGAATCTGAAAAACTGTTTCCATTTAGATTCTCAAAGCCTATGGTGATGGGACCTGTGTAATTTGCTGGAAAGTTAACATCTTCTGTATTTGGATTGTCGTTGTTGTTAGTTGTACCGCTATGGTGGTATAGCAAGCCATTCTTACCCTCTATGATTGAAAAATCATAACTTATCGAGTTTACTGTCTTGTTTACTAGATATGGATCAAGAATTTGAAAACTAAATTTTGTTGTCTGGCCTGCAATAATTTTTGGCGGATCCCAACTAAGGCTGATTTTATACTGGGCATTTCGGGTATATTGCATTATTGGAAATGCGGTTTCATTACTTGGAGATAAAGTAAAATCCATTTCGGGTTTGGAGGAGTTTTTCTGTTGTGCGGCAATTGTGTTTACCTCTTGTTTGTACAAAATCAGGTGTATGATTCTCTGGTCGTCTGAAGAATAATCATCTATGCTTACAGCATTGTCTGGTAATGCAATCCCGTTTACATATGCGTCATACTTTGTAACTATGAAACTGGAAAATGTTCTTGGGATCTTTAATTCTTGGTGTACCACTGTAACTTGTTTCAAGTTGTCTTGACTCCAGTTAAATGGCATGGAAAAACTCATTTTTTTGCTATTAGAATCATAATGAAAATTCCCAATTTGGTCATAGTATGCAATGATTGTAATTGTCTGTTTTCCGTCATCATTATCCGTTATGGGATATTGAGTGGTTATTGGAATTGATATTGCAGCATTGTATGTTTTGCTTATTTGGTTATCATACGAGCCCATCGTAAGTACGTTAATTTTGAATTTGTACAATCCGCCTGATACAAAAACTGGACCTTTTATCTGATAGCTTCCACCATGACCTAAAAGACCTGGCAGTATTCCACCTTCTTCATTTATTGAAATTTTATCTGTAGAATTGTCAGGTGTCACATCAAACAGAAAATTTCCGCTATCACTCATGAATACGTGGCCAAAAAGTGCATGGTCATTTTTAAAAGCTGATACTGCAAGTGTCACCTGAGGTATTGGTTCTTGGGTTGAGGCGTCTTGTAAAATGAAGTTTATCTGAGTTCCTACGTGGTTGTTGTCAATCAAAAATGGAGACGAGTTTATTGAAAGTGTAACATTTTTGTTTCCAATCATTTCTGGTGGTAATATCTCACTTGCAAGGCCATCTCCATGTGCTGACATGAAAACAAAACTTGGAAGCAATGCGCATGAGATTATGATTAGAATTGCCAGTCTTGCCAATTTGTAGAGTCTTACCTGTGACTCTAAATAAATAGTAGGCATCATATCCATGATCGAGCTGGCTAATTCCTTACCTGTGGTAAGGAGTAACTCGATGGTCTGACTGTTGTACTATAGGCTTGAGAATGTATCGGCAAAGTTGTATGCGGTTCTCTCAAGCAGGACTGGATTATATTTTTCTATGATTTCCTGTACCATGTCTATGTTTTTCAAAAAGTATACTTTCTTTAATTCTATGATCTTGATCTCTACTATTTTATCCTCTACAAGTTTTGCAAGAAATGTGGAAACGGTAGAAGGTGCCTTTTTCACCTTCTGAACTATTTCACTAAATAAAAGTGGTTTACCTTCTAGTAATGATAATAAAATATATCTTTGAGTGTCTCGTCTAAGGCTTGTTATCAATACTGATTCTTCATCTGTAACAAAGAGTGGATAAAATCGGGTCTCTCCTGATTTTCTGTCTATCTTTACACTGCCATTTTCTTCTAACTTTCTTGCATGATAGCTTAGTACTCCATTTTTCAATCCTGTCTCTCTCATTATCTCTCTGAATTTTATTCCTGGATTTTTTTCAATGATGTTGATGATTTCTGTTTCTCTATTCATGGGTTAATCTTTCCTAAATACACCTAGTGCAAACATTCCTAATGTTGATAATTCAAAGAAATGTCCAATCTCGCCTGCTGGAAATGGGCCTAAATAATATGTGTACTGCCATGCTGCATCTACAAGGGATAATGCTTCTGCTATCACAAAGAGGGAAAATGCCAACATTGTGAAAAATAATCTCTTTGTCTTGACTCTGGAATATGCAATTGCTGATACTATGCTCAAGAAGACTGCTAGGCTAATGCCGGTAAGATGGATTAGTATGTGAAAGATCTGAAACTCGTGTAAAATATGCGGTAAAATTACAGGTATTGCCAAAATGCCTATAATGGCAAACATTATCACAGTCAGCAAATTAGATCTGTTTTCTATAATACTGCTGTACATGGACATGAGATTCAATAGTCAAAAATTGAATTTAAACGAACTGGTACAACCTTCGAATGATCTCATATTGCCTCATGAATGTGCTTGTGGTATGGTTGTTTGCCAGTTCTTGACATGTGTTCTCTTTTGTGACATTTTTACAAAAATGAAATACCAAATGTTAAGATTTGATTAGTATGTGGAAGTTTTTAAAAAATTTGATATTCTACAGTTGTACTAAAAGGATTTTAAATGATGTTGATTTTTATTTTTATATGAACAATAAACTTGTTGTAATGTTACTATCTGCGATTATTGCATCTGGTTTAATGTATCCGTATCCAGTATTTGCTCACAATTTTGGTGAAGATGAAAGTGCATCATGGCTTGCTAAGGTGGCAGAGATTAGAACTGAAATCAATCTGGTTGCAAAGCATGTTGGCAATACCATTGTAAATAGTTATTATTCTAACGTACTAGGCATGTACTGGAATGCAAACGACACTCTAAAAATGGGTGGAACAAATACTTTGTTGCAAACTGCAATTCCTTTTACAATAAATGCAACTTTATCTGATGCACGGGCTGGGAATCAACCCGCTGTGTCTGATGATGTTTTAAAACTTAACACCTATCTTAACGAGTCAATACCTGCAATGGTTGACAAAAATAGTCTTGACAATTCAACTGTGCGTGCTTTAGCTATTGTATTTGTATTACAAGAGGCCTTGGAAAAGTATGGTAACGCATTACATTCAAAAATTGATCTAAATGACATGTCTCAAATGAACATGTCTAGAGGCAGCATGTCTGGCATGTCTGGTGGTATGTCTTCAATGCCAAGTACTGTTGTAGATCAAAATGCATATGAAAACTCGATAGGTCTTGCAACTACTGCACAAAGTATGTTCAATGATCTTGCTGCAAATAACACCGACAAGTCTAATCCAAATACGAAAATATCATCCGCATTTACACAGCTAGTACAAGATTTGAATAACAAAGCTGATGCAAACACCGTAATGATGGATATTCATGTAAAACTTCATCCATTTCTAATAAGCGCTTACAAAATACAGGAAGTCGCTGACGCAAACACTGGAGTACTTGCAGTACCTGAATTTCCATTGCCAGAACTCTTGATAGTGGTTTCTATTGCAGGTCTAGTTGTAGCAACTAGATTCAGACCTGTATTTGGATTTTGAATCTGTAAAACGCGATATTCTGATATTTTTACATAAAAACACATGTGACTAGGTTTTGCCAATCATAGTCTATTTTATTTAGAATGCTGTGTATTTCATAACAGGAATATTGGAAATTTGAAATGCAAAGGAATTTGCTATAGGTTTGCGGCAAAAAAGCCATTAGGAGGATATAGATTTGCAGTTGGACAAAGACCTTGTTCTATATGTGGAATATTTGTAGACTCGTTATCTGTCGGAATACGATGTCCTTGCTGTAATAACAAACTACGACTAAATTCTAGAAACACAAAGTCTCGAAAAAATAGGTTTAACCTAGATTATGCTATCTTGGAAAAAGCAGGCAAGTTGATGAAGTCTATTCATGGCGTCATGCCAGAACCAGATCAACTGATAACATCTAAACTAGTTTTAAATAAGTAAAGAGACTATCTGGAGTTGATAAACATGGATACTAAAGACTCGCATGAAAAAGAGGAAAAACCAAGAAACGAAAAAGAAGTCAAAGTAGATGACAAAATGGTTCAAATTATACTTGACAGCTCATCTAATGTATCTCTTGATGATTTTCAGATAAATGATAAGAAAGTCTTGTCATTGCTAAATCAAGACAGCAATGTAAATGACAATCAATATACATTCAATGGGCTTGTGCGAAAATTAAGAATTCACCAGCAAAGCTTGACAAGATCCTTGCATAGGTTAGAAAGTGCGGGGCTTGTAAAAAAAACAGATTATGGTTACAAGATTACAAAAAATCTCGACTCGGTGCTTGTAAAAAAATCTCGGATTGATCTTGAAAATCTTTCCAAAACAATTTCACATCAATATGCTCAATTTGAACAGATAATTCAACTATACATACCAACTACTGTGAAAGTTGAAGATATTGTAGCCAATCTACTTGGCAAGTGGTTTGGTACACTTCGATGGATTGGCATAGTTGAGGGCGATGGAGGATATGTTTTACAGTGGACAAGTGATGACAAGTATCACGTCAACCTAAAATTGGTCACAAGATATGCAGTTGTAGAAAGTGATGCAATTGGGGCAAAAGACAAGTCAGAGGCCACCATAAACGCACACAGAATACTTGAGCATATAACAAAATTGCTCAAAGAGGGTCAGGTACGGCCTGATGGGAAACGACGATACAATTCTTTTGACATGTACAACTAGAGTCCTTCTGCTGTATCTCAAATCATATCTTGAAGAATTGGCTGATGTTTGAGAGATAATTGATTTTTTTTAAAACCTTGGAGGGCTTGACAGAACTGAATTACCTCGGTGGAGATGACAAGTGGATAGCCTTAATTCAAAATGCATGCGTAAAAAACACTTAAATTTTATACAAAAATTACATCATCTAGTGTCTACAAGTTATTTGCCATAGGCAAAAATTTTGTTGTATGGGTATTATGACACTAATTTTGATTGTGATTTTTACAAATTGTCATCTTACCAAATAACTCACGTGTAGATATGGAGAGAAAATGAACCCGAAAAAGAAAAACCGCGCAAAGGTAATGAAACCAAATAGTGTGAACTATACTTTTGTTGATGCCGTTACTTCACAAATAGAGTCTAAAGAACCACAAAAAAGTAAGGATAAAAAAATCAATGAATTTACCAGGAAAACTCTAAAGGATTCAAAGACAACAAAGACACATTATAAATTCAACAGTAGAAGCCCCAAATCACAACAAGGTCATTCTCCTGTTTATGAGTAGTGTGCCCAGA
>JAJPEA010000106.1 GCA_023252335.1 Nitrosotalea sp. | reverse complement strand
TAAACAAGTATACTGCAGCTCCGCCTGCTGCAACTATGCCAATCAATACGTAAATTGAATAGTTTGTAGGAATACTAGGACCTGACGGTGTGCTTGTTGTATTGTTTTGTCCTGTTGCTATGTCTGTTGGAACACTAGTACCCAAAGTTATCGAAGCTTGGTCGCTTGAAATTGATGTAGTTTTTCCAAATAAGTATATTGCAGAAATCTGCTGTCCATATTCTGGGTCTATTATCCAACCTGCTTGGGTCAAGTCTGCTGGAAACTTTTGACCATTTTTGAATGTAGTTGGTGTCAAATCTCCACCATGACTTTCTACTCCGACAGTCTTGTTTGATATTACTGTAACATCTAATATTGAATTCAAAGGAAAGAATCCTACGTTAAAGTAGCTTGATCTTTCAAGACTGTTGATTCCAAGTAATTCAAGCGGCTTGATTGTAGTAACTTGGGCCTTGATTGGAATTTGTTTAGAGACTTGGAGCTGATACAGTAAGGCACTTTGTGATGGTGTGATTGCAAATGTTACTGTAGAATTGGAATCCTGGGCAAGTGTTTGTGCGGCATTGAAAAATCCGCCATCGTCACGAATCTGTTTTGGTATCAAAATGGCAGTTAACCCATCAAATAGGTATGAAGAATCTTGTCTTGACATTGTATATACCACAGATATTGTCCTGTTTCCTGATACAATACCTGACGTACCAAGAGCACTATTTAGTTCTCCCTTAGGATTTACATACACGTTGTTAAATTTTGCATCTGTTGCAAACGCCTTGTTGATGTGATCAATAAGACTGTCTCCAATCTTTTTTGCGTCAGCCTGGATGGTTGTAATGTTGTAACTTGCAATAAGTTCTGGCGAAATAATGTTTACCAAAATACATCCTTGGTCTTGAACTCCTTCTACACAGGTCTGTGCATTTGTTATGATGACTGATGATACATTGGTTGCATTTTGTAGCCTTTCGCTAAGGTCTGCTGGTACTCGCATCTCAACTGGACTTGTTGATGCTAATGTGATAAATGCCGTAGTCTTGTTTTGTACTTTTTCATCAACTAGTATGTGTGCTGTTTCACGATATGATGCAAGCTGTGGCTGTTGAGCATAAACTGAAACAAATGTAGTCAACAATAGTGCAAAAATTATAGACAATGCAAGAAGATTTTTCAATTATAGCAATTTTTTGAAATCTAACTATTAAGTTATTCTCTTAATTTTTCTACCTTTATTGCAAATCTCTGAAAGGGTTCTTCCTTAAAGTGGCTTTTGCAGACAAGCATGGTCTGTTGTGGATCAGGTCCGCAATCATAAGTGATCAAATACTCGGGTTCTCTAGTACAACATCTTAGGTATTTCACTTGGCAAGTAATGGTCGCCATAAAATAAAATGGTTCTCGATCAAAACTCTAGGTTTAAATTATAATGTACACATAATGTCACTGACATCGGTTCAAACCGTAGGGGAACATTGCCTGGCAGTTGGGGGCGCTTGACTGCCAGGCGCTTTTAATTAATTACTTTACTCAATCTTTCTGTCTGGTTTTTGATGTATTCAAAACCTTCTTGCCAGAAACTCTCTGATGTAATGTCAATTCCGTGTTCCTTGAGGAGTTCTTCTGGCTTTTTAGAGCCGCCTGCAGCCAAGATGTCGATATAGGTTGAAGCAAATGATCTTCCCTCCTTTCTGTATCTCTGGTATAGTGACAACGATAGCAGGTTGCCAAAAGAGTAGGAATAGCAGTAAAATGGAGAATGGTAAAAGTGTGGGATGCATGTCCATTCTGTTCCAAAGTCTGGGGTAACATCAACCGAGTTTCCAAACTGGTCCTTGAGTGTCTTCATGTATTCTGATGTGATATCTTGAACCATGGCACCATTGCCAATTTTTTCATGTGCTGCTATCTCAAAGAGTGTAAAGTATGCCTGGCGTCCTACGGTAGCATACAAGTCATCCATGTGTTCTACCAGTAACGACTGTTGTTCATCCTTTGAGGTCTGGTCTAGAATTTTGTTAAATAGCAACATCTCAGAAAATGTAGAGGCTGTTTCAGCAAGTGGTAATGGGGCTTCGGCAATGAATATTGATTTTCCAGATGCTGCGATGCTATGGATTGCATGCCCAAGCTCATGGGCCAAGGTGAATACATCATTGGTTCTACCTTTAAAGTTCACCAGTACATATGGCGTTATTTTTGGCGATATGGTACTACAAAACGCACCGCTTCTTTTTCCTGGCCTAATAGTCGAGTCTACATGTCTTTGGACAAAGACTCGTTTTGCATACTCGCTTAGCTGCGGACTAAAATCGTTTAATGTATCAAGGACAAGTTTTACTGCCTTGTCGTAATTGTATTTTTTCTCTTCTCTTTTCTGAATTGGGGCATAGATATCGTATCTTCGAAGTTTTTTCATCTTGAGGATGCGGGCCTTTAACAAAAAGAATTTGCGAAACACGTCAGAATTTTTGCTACAGACTGCAAGAAGTGCATTGACTGTCTTGTCATCTGTGTCATTTCCAATGTTTCTGACTGATATTGGGGACGAGTATCCGCGTATCTGGATGCATTCGTCCTTCCAGTTTGAGACTATATTTTGATAAATCTCTCCCAGGACACCCTTGTTTCTGTCAAACTCTGATAGCAATGCCTTGTATGCAATCTCTCTTGTCTTTGGTTTGGGACTTCGAATTAGAACGGATAGTTCTTCCCTGTTGTATCTTTTGGTCTTGCCGTCGATTTTTACCTCAAAAGTGAATGCATTTGTTATCTTGTCATAGATTTTGACAAGGGCCGAATGGCCTGTAACATCTAGTGTATTGATTATCCTCTCTTCTGGCTCTGTGAGAGAGTATTTTGCAAGCAGCCTCTTGTATCTTAAAAATTCGTACAGTTCCCCTGATGATTTCATCAGTCTTTGGGCGTTCTTCTCATCGAGTTGTTTTTTCCACCACTGGTCAAAAAACAGGGTCTGGTTTTCCAATTGTGCGCCTAGCTTGCGCATCCTTGAGACAAGCGATGTAGCCTTGTCTGACTGGGTATCTGATGAATATTCTAGTGATGCATAGCCTGAAACTCTGCCAAATTGCTCTGTTATCTCCTCCAGGGTATGAAGCATGGATAGGAATTTTTTCTCTGATATTGTGGGCTTGAGTATCTTCTTGTTCTTTTCAAAGTCTTTGACGTCTTTTTGGATTGCTTCCAGCCGTTTGGTAAACTGGGGTGACTCGGGATCCTTTACAAGTTCGCTTAAATCCCATTTTTCTTCTCTGAAAACTTGCATCTGGTTCAAACCTGTGTTTCTTCTTAAAATACTATGTGGAAAGTTTGGTCTTTGGTTTTACAATAATTTTCATTTGTTGGCCCGACGATTGTTACTAGAAAATTATACTAGATTATCAAATGTACAAATTATGCACACCTCTTAAATATTAAAAATGTATAATGTTTCTCATGAGCATGACAGCATGGCATTGTTATAGATGTAACCTGACATTCAAAGAAAAATCCCATGTTGCTATGCATAAAGAAATTTCAAGACATGATGCACGGGAAGTAGAAATTCCACAATAGAATTTCTACTTTTAATTTTGTAAGTTTTTACCAACAAACCCTTACAAGTATTTATAACCCAAATCAAAGTTAGTCGTTCGTGGATCATCATAATTTCAAGGGAAAAGACATTCCGCATTTGAAAATAAAGCCCAACATGGGTATTGATGATCTAGTAGAGATTTTTGCAAGTACTGGTTATAACGCAAGACAGCTTGGAGATGCTGCAAAGTTATACTGTAAAATGATTGAAGATGATGCAACCATCTGTCTTACAATTGCAGGTGCCATGACTCCGGTCGGTTTTGGGGGCCTGTTCAAGTCCTTGATAGAGCGTGGCTTTGTTGACTGGATTGTCTCAACTGGTGCAAACGTATACCATGAGGACCATTTTGCATGGAATTTGCCTGTAAAACAAGGACACTTTGAGGTGGATGACATGGTGCTATATGAGAAGGATATCGTCAGAATTCGTGATGTATACATCAAAGGCGAAGAGACACTCAAGGCTGAAGATCACATTGTACAAAAGATGTTTACAAATAGCTTGATTGACAAACCGTTCACTACGGCAGAGTTTTGCAATGCCATGGGAAAATACTCTAAACAGCACTCTAAAAATCCTGAACGCAGCTTTGTTGTAACAGCATATGATTATGATGTTCCTGTCCATGTGTCCACTCTGAAAGTCTCGTCACTTGCACTAGACTTGGCTCCATTAAGACTAGAAAACAAAATGTACAATCTTGATTTTGTGCGAGAGATAATAGAGCAAGCAGCAATATTGTACAATTCAAAAAAATCCGGAATTTTGGAGCTTGGAGGCGGTGTACCAAAGAACACTGCACAACAAACAGGTCCTCTACTGGATCAAATACTTGGCTTGGGGCATGGCGGTCAAAATTACATTATTCAAATCACTGATGCCAGACCAGATACTGGCGGTCTTTCTGGTGCAACATTGCAAGAAGGAAAGAGCTGGGGCAAGGTAAAAGATGCACATGAAGACGTGATAATGGTGTACACTGATGCAACTATCGCGTTTCCAATACTCTGCCTTTATGCACTAAGTAACGAAAAGCCAAGAAAACCAAAGAGGTTGTTCAAGAAATTGCCAACGTACTATGAAGACTTGTCCAAGGCATACTTTAACAAAAAACGCTGAGTTTTTTCACGTAAATTAATCATACACGATCAAAATAGAGTATTGAAAATAAAATCAATAAGATGGTTATCTAGAATCTGTTGAATCTTGCTTTTTCTGTGTCCCTGTCTTCCTTTGTAGCCTTTTTCCACTCTTTATAGTGTTCCTTGCAAAGGATTGCCTTTTTCAAACCGTGTGGTATGCCCACTCCAGTCCCATCTACCTTTGAGGCAGTAAGAGAACGAACGCCATCATTGTCACAGCCTGTGACACTGCATTTTGCACCTTTTGATATGAGGCCCATGAGAGTTCTAAAACGCACTATTATATCAGATTTTTTGATATTTTGTTCAAAATACGCAAAATCTTGTTACGCATGCTTTTAGATACATGGTATAAATTATTGTGAGATCTGTGGCTGATATCAGATGCTTAACAACTTTAGAGAAGGTCTAAAACCTGCGCTACAAAACATTGGTAAAGTTTTTGCTTCAACAGGTCTGTCTGCAAATTTCTGGACTGCAGTAGGACTTGGTTTTGCATTTGCATCTGCGCTAGTCTATGCAATTCATCTTGATTATTCATTTA
>JAJPEA010000105.1 GCA_023252335.1 Nitrosotalea sp. | reverse complement strand
TTATCTTTGAATGTGACATGATAGAACATTGTTCTAGACAATATCAGTTCGAGCATAATAGTTTTCAGTTGTTATATGATAATGTTTTGATTCGTAATGCAATACACATGATTGTACCGTATATTCCTATAGTATACGTAAAAACCTTAGTCAAATCTTAGATATGTGCTAAATGTATGTATAGTGCAGTCTGCGATTTGTCATTGAAGATTGCGATTCCTTCCGGAATATGGATGGAGTTACCAAAGTGAGGAACTCGGAAACACTAGACGTGATCTGAATGATCCTCAAAAATCAATCAAGATAAACCAAACCCGCATGGCATCATTATTCCATGGTAGCATCAGATGGTAATCGTGGTCAATCTTATATCGCATTTTGTTGTATCTATCTTTACGAAATTTAGACTATGGTATGTTTCAATGGGTATTTCTGCTGCTCTAGTGTTTGGAGGCATGGTATACCTTGGAAATTTTGTATGCCTGCCAGTTGAAAATATTCAATGTGTTTCACTTTTGCCAACGGCAGGAATCAAGGTCACTGCTGCCCCGATGGAGAACATTACGTCTAGCACTCCAGCAAATAGCGTCAACAGCATTTCAGCACCTCCTACTGGCACAAACAGCTCAATTCCTGCAGGAACAGGAGGAACTGTTACAGCAAATGGAAACAAGGTATCCTTTGATCTAAGTTTTCAGATAAGCTCGGATTTTAGCAAATATGGGTTTGATGCACCAATTGGATCTCCTGGGGCAAATCCGGATATTCATGTCCACTCTGGTGATACTGTAACAATACACTTGACAAATCCAAGTAAATCATTTCATGCTTTTGGTATAGTCACTGACCCACAAGACCCAAGTTCCATTGTATGGAATGCGTCATACAAGACAGCTGATAATCCTATGAAACCAAAAGAATCAGGCGATGTAACATTTGTTGCAGGAACTCCTGGGTTATACCATTACATATGTACAGTTCCAGGTCATGCTGCACTTGGGATGGATGGCAACTTTATTGTAGAAAAATAATTTATAGAAATCAAAGATCTAAACTTGACAATAGCAATTCCAGTTATCGCTGGGCATGTTGTTTTATGGAATGATCTGGTCCTAATTTTCAGTGAAAATCACAAGTTTTTTACTCATTTTTGCTCCTGTAATGTCTGAAATGAGATTACACTTGATCATGAGATGAAACTCATTTTAAACTAGAAGAAATCTACGCCACTTTTTTAAACCCTGTTTTCCCACTATTTGTACAAATGAAGATTTGGGTTCTTTCAATAATTACAATCATTGCATGTACTACTATTGCAAATCATCTAGTCTTTGCAGACGACACCGGTGTGCAAATTCAAGGTGTCACAGTCCAACCATCCACAATTAGAGTCGGAGATAATTTCAACATCACTGCAACCCTTGTCAACAACTCTATTGATACAATATCTGTCCACAATGATTGCCTGTCTCCGTTTTCAGCAGCCTTTGATAGTCATGCAACTATGGATGTGACAAAACCATGCATCTATTTTGCAATCTCAAAATCTATCAAGCCTGGTGAGAGCATTACAGTATCTGGGCCTGGTGGAAACACTGCATACAGAGCAATAGATGCAGGTGTTGCAAATGCAACTATAACATTTTCTTATACTGATGAAAACCAAACAAACTCCACAGTTTCATTTGCGAACAGTCCGTCCAGTCTCTCAAAATCAGTCTTGTTTACAATATTGCCCACATCTGTACAGGCAGCCTCTTCTATACCTGATCCATTAAAGCAATTCAGATCGGGAGTTTTGCCAGATGATATTCAATGCAATACCAATCTCGTATTGATATTCAAGATGGAGAATAATTTTCCTGCATGTGTGAGGCCGCAGACAGCACAAAATCTTGTAGAATATGGGTGGGCAAAAAATCAGACAAATAATGGAACCTTGATAACACTAGGCGAGGGCCAGCGGGAAGGACCATTGCTTTTACAAAAGATCTTGCCCGATAACATTCAAGGTCTTGATTTTAGGCAATATCCACTTGCGACAAATGTTGGTTATCCAATAACTTTGCACATTGGAGATAGTGCAAGTAATGGTTGTACTGAAGAATTGACACTTGTCAAGATTGGTAATGGCAGCGCCACATTTCTTAAATCTGAAAATCTCAACAGAAACTGTCCTATCTGTCTCTCTGAAAACACTGTAATTGACACACCAAATGGCTCCACAAGTGTCAAAAAGTTGACTGTGGGAATGACTGTATTTACACAAGACAGTTCTGGTCATAAACAAACTGTCACAATTTTAAAGACTGGTAGAACTCTATCTCCCCCTGGCCACATGATGGTTCATGTAGTGTTACAAGATAAACGAGAATTGTATGTCTCACCAAACCATCCAACATCTGATGGCAGGGCCTTTTACCAGTTGAGGATGGGAGATATTCTTGACGGCTCTAAGATACAAAATATTGAGCAGGTGCCATACCATGGAACTTTCACATATGACATACTGCCAAATGGTCCAACTGGATTTTACTGGGCAAATGGAATTTTGGTTGGCAGTACACTCAAATGAAAATTCACGCTATTTTCAGAGAAAATGCAAATAGGCAGTTAAAATGATAATCTTTACTTTCAATAACGCAGGTTATTTTATGGTCACTTGGCTGTTCTGATTTATTAAATAAATTTCATACTTGGAAAATTTTGTCAATGTAAATTCTCAAAACATATTTTAGAAAAATAAATTTCTGGTGTTGTCAGATAATTTTTTGCAAACATGATTGACATGTTTTTGTAAAACGTCCAAGAGATCAAATGAAACTTAGAAAAGATGCGTGAATCTTATATGATATCAAAACATTGTTTATCCAGTCACGGGTAAAAGGCCATCTGTGAATATGTGCGCCAAATGGTTTTCATCAAACCCTGACTAATTTTAAATATTTTATCAATGTACAGAGTTGTGTTTTGTATCAAAATGTCAACTTGATATGGGAATTATGGTGACAAATAGAACAGCTATAGTTGCAAAATCAAGTGGCAATCAGTATCTGACATGGCAAAGAAAATCAAGGTTGACCTTACGACTAGTCTTCTCACAGTGTATGCGCTGCAAATTGGAGATTATCCTATGGGAGACCCAGGACGCCAAAAAAATCTTTGAACCGAATTTTTTCTGATCTCTAGCTAGCTTTATTTCAATCAAACAAATTAAATCAAAATCACTCTAAATGATTCCATGCCTACCTGCAAGGAATGCGACACAGTTTTTTATTCAAATGAAGGTCTCGAAGTTCACTTGATGCATGCTCACAAAAAGGGCATGATGGATAACTTTGCCAAATAGACAAGGGACACATTTTCGTTTATTTTTTCAGTCTTGAAAATTTTATAGCCAATCTTTTGGTAAAGCAAAATGTTCTTCTCACTTTTGCTTCCTGTGAATAATTCAAACCTTTTACAGGCGCCAAACGTGTTTTCTATCTCATGAACTAGACTTGAACCAATGCCTTTGTTTTGGAAACTAGGGTGAACCATGAGGCGGCCAATGTGGCAAGTGCCATCTTTTTCAAATGCTCGAACTGAGCCTACTATGGCATCATTTTCTACTGCCTTGAGAAATTTCTTGTATGAAAAATCATCATGCATCTCTTGCATGGTCTGCGTCATTGGGGGTATTGAAAAATCGTTGTACAGTTCAGCCTGGCTTGTATATGATATCTTTTGTAGTTCAAGTATTTGCTCCAAGTCTGAGGCGCTTGCCTGCGTTATTTTCATTAATTTATCTTTCCCAAATTATCAAACAAAAATCTTTGTAAATTATGATACATGAATCTCACAACTAGAACATTGTTACAGCAATTTTTTAAATTACACTGAGAGACCACAAGCATGTCCGCATCAAAAAAAATTCCAATCATATCTAGTGAGCGTGCATTGTTGCCAGGCTCTACTCCTGCAGGCGCAATTAACCCAAATGAGAGGATCAAAGTAACAATCCTTGTTCGAAGGACTGCAACAGACCACATACGGAATATAATTGAGAAAAACATCTCACGCCTGCCAAAAGACCGTCAACACATAACCCATGATGAATTTAGCACACGGTTTGGAGCTTCACCTGATGATGTTGCCAAGATACGCTCGTTTGCAAAAGATCATGGCCTTGAGGTAATCCAGGCAAACATGCCTCAATGCAAGGTAATACTTGTGGGAACCATAGCACAATTATCTAAAGCATTTGATGTCAAACTTGCCATGTATAACCATCCTTCCGGGACGTATCGTGGAAGAGTTGGCAAGATACACGTACCCGTAGAAATTTCAAGCATTGTACAAGGAGTATTTGGACTGGACAATCGTGTCCAGGCCAAGCCGCACTTTCGCAGATTAAGCCATGCAAAACCCAAAATATCATACACATCACCTGCGCTTGCAGCACTCTATGATTTTCCCCAGGGCCTTGATGGTAGCAACCAGTGTATTGGAATAATAGAGCTTGGCGGAGGGTATAACACATCAGACATTGAGACATATTTTAAAAAAATAGGCCTTGGCACACCGAATGTTTTTTCAGTATCAGTTGATGACGCAGACAACAGCCCAACAGGCAGTGCTAACGGGCCTGATGGCGAGGTGGCACTTGACATCGAAGTGGCAGGTGCCATTGCACCAAAATCAAATCTGGCAGTATACTTTGGCCCAAATACAGACATTGGGTTTCTTGATGCAATAGATGCAGCAATACACGATAAAACCAACAAGCCTTCGGTTATTTCGATTAGCTGGGGTGCTTCAGAATCAAATTGGACTGCACAATCATTAACTGCATTCAACCAGGCGTTTGAGAATGCCTCTGCACTTGGCATAACAATTTGTGCAGCAGCAGGCGATGGCGGGTCATCAGATGGGGTAAGTGATGGTCTTGCCCATGTGGACTTTCCTGCATCCAGTCCGTATGTTCTTGCATGTGGAGGAACCAGAGTAGAATCATCGAACAACAAGATAACATCAGAATCTGTCTGGAATGACTTGCCAACTGGTGGAGCTACTGGTGGAGGCATCAGTGATGCATTTGATCTGCCAAGCTGGCAGAGTGGAGCACACATTCCACCGTCTGTAAACTCTGGAGGCCGCATTGGCAGGGGTGTGCCAGATGTTGCAGGCAATGCAGACCCTGTGACAGGATATGATGTGCTAGTTGATGGAGAAGAGACAATCTTTGGCGGAACAAGTGCCGTTGCACCACTTTATGCAGGACTAGTTGCACTTGTAAACCAAGGTACAGGACACCAAGTGGGATATCTCAATCCATTGTTTTATAAAAAAATTCCCAGCCCGATATTTTCAGATATTGTCAATGGAAATAA
>JAJPEA010000104.1 GCA_023252335.1 Nitrosotalea sp. | reverse complement strand
GACCCCAGTCCGATGGCTTTGCCTTGAGAAGGATTTTTGGGTCGGTCCCTTCCGGTCCTACTTGTTTTATCCATCTTTTCATGGCGTCTGTGAGGGCTTCGCCCATCTTCATCTTTTTTTGAACTGCGTGCGCCCTGAAGTTTCGCAAAATCTTCTCATCGACATCCCTTACTGTGATGAGGCTTTTTCTCATATGTATTACATGTATTACAAAATTAATAAATTTACCTAAGATTTGCTACACTTCTTTCATGCGCCATTTTAAACTGATTTGGGTATATCGGAGTGGGTTGTGGTTAAAGTGCAAAACTCTGGAAGCTGGGCAAAACCTATCCAAATTACAGTACTGCTGGAAAAATATATTGAAAATCAGGCCTGGTATATTATTAGATCAGCACCTAGTATAAAAAACGAGGGAACTAAACCAATTGACTAATTCCCTACAAGTACCCCTGAACTATTTGTTAGATGCCCTCCAAGATTAAGATCAGTATTGGGTTATGGGTCTTAACTTGAAAACTGAAACATCTTGAGCACTTCTACATCAATCTTTTAAACTGACAAAATATACCTCAAGTATCTTTTGAAAATCTTACATCTTGCAATAATTACAATAGCTGGAATTGTTGCACTAATTCACATTCCAAATATATCCTATTCTATGTACGTTGGCCCTGATTGCAACGAAGGATACACAGTAGGGTTGCCTCCATACTTTACCTCAAAGGTAGCATTCATATCAAATGTTGGCAGCACAGATCCAAACGATTTTTCCTTGTTTACAGTAAACAGCGATGGATCAGGCGATCTTGCAAAGATAGGCAAGATCTCATCTCTAAATAATCTTGTTCTGCTATCATCTGATGGAAAAAAGATTGCATTTACAGGATCAGATAACGGAACAAGCCGAGTTTTTGTTGCAAATACAGATGGAAAAGACATGCATCAGATAACCCATGATGACAATCCAACATCTGCCATGGCAATATCTCCTGATGGTAAAAAGATAGTTTATGCAGCTCATCCTTATGACAGAGTTGGTGCAGTAGAGAACTTTTTTGCCATTGATAACGATGGCACTAATCTGCATCAGATTACAAACGATTTTGCCGAGAAGGCCTGGTCAGCTGTTTCAGCAGACGGAACCACACTTGTGTTCAACGATATATCAAATAGGACAATTAGTAAGATATTTGCAGTCAGAACGGATGGGAACAATCTTCACTATGTCACAGATGGTTCTCTCTTCTCACATGTACCAGAAACAATATCCAGTGATGGTTCAAAGATAGTATTCTCAAGGAATAATCAAAATGATTCAAACACAAAATACCTTTTTACAATAAACACGGATGGAACTAACCTTGTAAAACTATTGTCTTATCCAATCTACTCTCAATCTGACTTTACGATATCCCCAGATGGCTCAAAAGTAGCATTTGATGATAACAACATGAAAGAAAGTCATGTCTCGGTGATAAATTCTGACGGTACTGGCTATACTCGCATTTACAATCTTCCAAATTTTATGAGCATGCCCTTGTTTTCTCCCGATGGTTCAAAATTGATCTTTCTCTCTCCAACCGCTGACAAAGTAATTCTCCTTGTTGCAGATATTGACAAAAAACACTCGCCTGTTGAGATCTCAACAGGCCTGTATCCTGGGGGGCAAATGTTTAGTAAAGATGGTTCTAGAATCATATTTTCCAGTTACATCAATGGAACTATGCAGGCATATTTGACAAGCCTTGACGGAAAAAGTATCATCCCACTTATAGATAATTCACATTTCAAACCAAATCCAGAATGCAGAATTCCCGATGATGATCCTGATCAAAGTAGATCATACATGCAAGATTCTGAGTTTTCACCAAACACACAGATTTCATTTTTACCTCTAATTCTAGTCATATCTGCTACTGGAGCAATCGGTGGTACTCTCCTTTACTTTTTTAAAATAAGGAAGGTTAAGAAATGAAAACACTCTTCATGATAGGAATAACCTCGATGGTTGGGGGATTGCTTTTGATAACATATGGTTATGAATTATGTGTAAATTTTATCTGTCTTGGTCCTCACTGCCCAAGTTGTGAAGCAGCAGAACCTATTAGTCATATTACAATCTATGTTGGCATTGCTGTAATGCTGGGCGGCGTAGGTTTCTTGGTCTATTCACGGAAAAAGTAGTACCACCTGCAAAGTATCGCAATAAGGGTCTAGTGTAAATTTAGAATACCTACACATTTATGGCATAATCTGCGCCACTTTTTTAAACCATACGGGTACAGTACATACAAGTGAAAACTCTACACCTTTCAATAATCTTAACTGCTATCTTGGTTGTTATTGCAATCTTTGCATTACCAGAATTACATCTTGTGCAGGCAGTACCTTACACGTCTCCAGAGGAACAATATCTTTTCTCAGATATTGTCATGATAGGAAAAGTAATTTCAGCAACTCCATACTCACCAACCTACACAAAATATGAATTTCAGGTAGAACAATATTTAAAAAATCCACAGCCGCAAGACAAGATCACAGTATTTGCTGCGGGTACAAATAAGACACAAAGTGGTGGCCGAATGCCTCAAACTGTCTTTGATGTAGGGGAGAGAGCGTTTCTATACCTGAAAAAACAAGAAAGAAATTATGTAGTATGGTGGTTTTCACATCCTACTGATTCATTATGTAATCCTGCACCAACACAAACAGACCTAAATTTTGAGTATCCGTCAACAGTAGGCTTTGGCTATGATCCGTTGCATATTACAGCTAACAATACTCAGAGTATATTTTCTGTAAACGCTCCTGTGATCATAAGTTATGATACGTGGAATAACCATTTTACAACGAAAACCTTTGATGTAGTGATCAACGTCAAAAGTAATCCTGATTCCAAACTAATCTTTAACGATACAAAACAAGTAGAATTAAAGCCATGCATAGGTCATAAGACAGTAGTTACAAGCTTTGTCCCAAAAAAGATTGGTAGATATGATGTGGAAATAATTTTTGATAACCAACTTTTGGGAACAACGTTTGACATTGGAAATGATACTGTTCCAGAATTTCCATTTGCAATTCCAATTTTGTTGTTAAGTATTATATCCTTGATTGTATTTTACAGGCTAAAGTTTAGGATTAATTAGAAAAATGAAAACTCTACACCTTTCAATAATTGCAATCTTGACGACATGCGTAATATTCTTGATGATTCCACATAGTCAATGCTCAGTCCGTGGAGTTCAATAAAGAGTGATTTATCATTAAATTAGGTGAGATCCTCTTAAAACCTCTTTATTTTTTATTGATTGGAATAATAGCCATAACTGTAATATCTATTTCTTTAATTTTATTTTATACAAATACAGAAAATCCTTCTAAAAATGATATTAAATCTACCAATTATTTTGCAGACAATGTTACAAGATCTGCCATAATGAATGTAAACAAAAAACAGAGTGACGCCACATATGGATTATCAGCAAGTATGTTAATACAGCTTGACGTGATTGGCAAAACCGATGTAATCCATATCTATCCAATGATTGCACCTTGGGGAAACGATACGATAAGTACTGTTGTATTAGAAGATAAAAATCATGCATCAATTAAAGTAAAATCTGGTTGTAGTTATGATTGTGGAACGTTTCAGACAATAATAGCTTTACCAAAATGTATCAATGAACAGGCAGAAATCATCGGAAGTATGAGAATAGCGGATTACCCAATTCTTTCAAATTTAGATCATACGTATTATCAAATATTTGCAAAATATGCTTTGCCTGATATTCTGCCAGAAAATGGAAAATATCATATTAAATTTGTCTCTCCGTACTATGTGAAGATCAATCTTCCGACAGAATCCGTGGTATTATCAAATCACACTGCAACATGTAAAGTTGCTTTAGATTCAAACAAAAGACTGGCATTTGCAGCTGATGTTACTTTTGAACTTCGGTAGTCAACCTACCCTGCCCTTTGAGAGGCCATGGTCTGAGAGTGCATCAAGAAACCTGATTGCCACAACTCCCTCTTGGAATTTTCCAAGCCTTCTCTTTGCGGACTCTATGGTTCCAGCATAGTTGTATATCAGGTCGCTGTCCATTCTGCCTACAATTCTTTGGTTTGGTTTTAAGGAAGGTTTGTGATTTTGTTCATCCGGAACCATGCTATAGTAAGTATGCGGTTGCCGGGATTTGGACCCGGGTCGCAGAATTGGCAATCCCGCATAATAACCAAGCTATACTACAACCGCTTGATCGATTTAGAAATTACTAGTCTATTAAAGGATACTGTTGCCAACACCGTTTTTTAACATGACAGTATAATCTATCCAGTGGACAAACAACTCGAGACAAAAATTAATCAAAAGATAAGCGAGGTCGAGGGCAAGCCAGAAGAAATTTCCAAACTTGTAAGATCACTGGACGAGTTGCACTCAAGCAGCAACTCGTTTGGACACGGGATCGTAATCGGCAGGCTGTACAACTCGTTTTACTACCAGTGCCGAAGAATTCTCAAGCGCGACCCAACCGATGAAGAGTTTGACGAGTTTGTAGAGATTCTGCGCAGGCGGCAAAAAGAGATTCTCGGGCTTTTGAAATAATTCTAGGAAGATTTTAGCGGGATTATCTTGATTGTCGGGGTGCACGGCAGCTTGACTGATGCTCCATGCAGCGCCTTTTTTGCCACCTCAAGGTGCTCCTTTTTGACATGCGCCTCCATTATTACCTGGCCTATTCCAATTCGTGCAGCAAGGCTTACTGCCTTTCCAAATGCCCCTCGCATTCCCTCTGACAGTCTGTCTGCACCTGCAGTGGATATCATCTTGTTCTCTCTTAGCAGTATGTGGGGGTATACCCTTAATGTGGAATAATAGCCAGTCTCGCCGGTTACCGTCTCTATTGCCTTGTTTGCAGAAAGCCTTGCAGATTCAATTGCCATGTGCCTTATCTGCATCTTTTGGCTGGAGCAGAGCTGTACGCAATAATCATAATCTCCGTCTCTTTTTCCGCCGTAAAACTTGGCAATTTTTATCTGGGGCTTGCCCTTGATGTACTTTTTCCTTGTGTATGGCTGGCCGTTTCCTACTCTGTAATTTGCTCCGTGCATAATGATACTTTTTTCCGTTTATTAATGCCCTTATTTTAACCCTGACATACTCCCAACCCTAAAGTATGTGATCTTTCTTGCCGGCATTTTATAAATTCAGGGACGAACAAAACAGAATCAGTTCAGGGCGAGTTGAAATAACTCAGGGCGTCCTTGATGTCTCCTATTTCAACGACCTTCATGCCGTATTTTTTTTCTATCATGCCAGAGAGCGGCTTTTCCTGCAGCGTGCACGATCTGTATGTGAATGCCCCCTCGGT
>JAJPEA010000103.1 GCA_023252335.1 Nitrosotalea sp. | reverse complement strand
ACAATAAAAAAAATGACATCTTCTCGACATGGATTGTACAAGGTGCAAATCATGGAAAACAATCCTCTTGTAAATGGAAAGATTGATGCCTTTGAAAGTCATTCTTACATGATATCAAAACTTGGCTCCCCTTTCATCCAGATAGCATCATCTGATGATTGCAAGTTTGAGATATTTCGGTATGGCAGCAAAAATATTTTTGGGACACAATTTCATCCAGAGATGAGTACAGATGGAAGATCACTCTTGAAAAAATTTTCTTCCATTAATGGTATTAATACTGCATAAATCGTTGATTACTTGATGGACCCAACCCATACGCTAGAGATACCAATTGTACAAGAAGAAAATATTTGTCTCCCACTTGTTGTAAGTGCAGTATCAAAATACTGGGGAGTGGACTTGCCTCTAAAAGAAGCCGCAGAGATTGCAAAAAAATATCAAAACATGAAAGGCAGCATACTCATCGAAGGCGTCGAGCTTGCAGAAAGACATGGCCTTGTTGGGATCATAGTAAATTCTACTCTAAAAGAACTCAAAAAAATGATTGACATTGGAGTTCCACCAATTGTTATCTTGCCTGGAGTAAAAGACGTGGTCCAGCATGCATCATTGATTGTGGGATACGACGAGACAGAAAAGACAATCTTTCACTATATACCAGAACCTGAAAAGATTGGAGCAATACCTGAGAAGATATTTGATGAACAGTGGCAAGAAGATGACAGGCTGATGATCTTGCTTGTTCCACAAGACATACTGCCAGACATCAATACATTTGATGAGAAAAAAATAAAATCAAACAGGCTATGTTTTGACGGGGAAAAGCTACGGCTGCAGGGCAAAATTGACGAGGCAATGAATATACTACGACAAGCCCTTGAGATTAACAAGTCAAACTCTACTGCAATGTGTCTCTTGGCAGGAATACTAAATGACCAAAACTCTAGTGAATCAGTATTGTATTATAACAAAACAATTGCAATCCACTCAAAATACTATCTTGCATACCGTGGGCTGGGCAATTATTATCTCAAGACAAAGGACTACTCCAATGCAGAAAAATACTATACGCTGGCACTAGATGTAGACTCGACAAGATTTGCACCAATTTACAAAAATCGCGGATTGGTAAGATATGAGCAAAAAAAACTTGGTGCCGCAAAACAAGATTTTCAAAAATATCTAGAACAGATGCCTGAAGCACATGACAGGGCTGGAATTGAGCAGGCAATATCTGAACTATGATTTTTTCACAAAAGATTTAACAGACATTTTGCACTCAAAGATTGCATGGGATGTATCTTTTGCAGTATAGTAAACGGAACAATTCCTGCAAAAAAACTGTATGAAACACAAAACTCTCTTGCTTTTTTGGATGCCTTTCCACTTGTACGAGGGCACACTCTGGTAATTCCAAAGAATCACTATGATAAAGTCCAGCAGATGAATGAGCAAGACAACAAGAGTCTCTTTGAAACAGTTCAAGTGATGGCAGGAAAACTAGAATCCATTTCTTCATCTGTATTGATTGCAATCCATAATGGAAAAGAAAGTGGACAAGAAGTGCCGCATGTTCATGTGCACCTCATACCTAGAAAAACTTCTGACGGTGCAGGTCCAGTTCATAGCATGTTTTCAACAAGACCGTCCCTTGATGAAAATGAATTTGAAAAGATTGTGAAAATTATTCAAAACAAGTGAATGCAGAGTGTACCATGTGTATCTTGAGTTCAATGCGGTGTAGATTTGCTCCTCAAACCTAACTTATAGATGAATTAAGATTTGTATAATGAGGTTCATTTCAGGTTTTGCAAATCCTAGTGTATTTCATTTACAATTCTTGCCAGATCAATTCCTCTAACAATCTTAACGTTGTCTTGAGAGGTAAGATATTCTAGTATTTTTTCATACATTCTTCCGCCCTTCATCTTTAGCACGTTGTCATGCCACAGAACAGATATTATATTAAAATCATTTTTCAAAGATGCAGTTTTCCCCATCTCTAACATTTGATCAAATACGTCAATAATGTCATTTTCTTCTACTTTCATATAGGTAAACAGATAAGCATCCATTAGCGTTATAGGAAATTCTATTAGTTTGTCGACCTTGTAGTAATTCATGTCCTCTTGTTCGATCCTATCTTTGAATTTCTTGACAGAAGAGTCGTACACAAATCCTAAACTTTGTAATTTTTGAGGCAGTTCCGAATTAATTTTCAAGTAATGAACGCGATTAGCAAGTATTTTTTCTCTAGTCAAATTTTCAAGCAATGTCTTTTCTTCTTGAAGCTTGTGAATATCTTCAACAGACGAAGGATCAGAATGCAACCCAACCTCCCATCCACCTTTAATTAAAGACCTAATATCGTCTTCATAGTCCAGATAATTTCCATTTTCGTAGACGGTTCTAAAGAAGAAAGTTGTTCTGACCCCAAATTTTTCTTCTAGTGACATTATATCTGGGATATTATAATATGGATTTTTGATGTGAATGTCCTTGATAGCAGAATCATCAAATCGGTCTTTTCTTGCCAAGATATGTTCTATTGGAGCACCTTGCCTTCTCCAATCAACATCATGGCTGAGGAAAATATACTGGATCAACTTACAAGCTCTTTAGTATATCACTTGTTATGTCCAGTTTCTTAGTAGAGTGTGAGACGTACACTTCTTTTTCTTTTGTGTCTTCTAATATCACCGCCCCTGCTCCAATGACACATTCACGTGCTATTGTGACCCTGTTTCTGATAGTTGCATTCATACCAAGAAAACAAAACGGTTCAATAATCACATTTCCTGCAATGGCAACATGTGATATGATAAAACAATGATCTTTTATTGTCGTATGGTGGCTAATCACATTTCCAGTCCAGATTATCACGTCATTTCCTAACGTTACAAAAGGCTGCAAAACATTATTTTCAAAAATAAAGCAATTTTCGCCCATTTGAAAACTATCGTTTATAATTGTAGATGGGTGTACATAGCTTACTAGTTCATATCCTTTGCTTTTTGCCTCATCAAATATTCTAGCCCGTTTTTTATTCATGTTGGAATATCCAACTGCTATGAACATCTGAAATTTCGTTGGGGGATAAGTTGTTTCAATATTCTCAAAGGGTATCACCGGAAGGCCGAACAAACTATTCTCTTTAATGGCAGACTCGTTTGCAGTAAAAGCCACAACGTTGAACGAAGAGTCATGTTTAAAATATGTGTACACAATCTCGGCAAATCCACCAATACCAAAGATAATAATATCTCTCATGCCTTATTTTCCTACCTTGGAACAATTGTCTCGTATACATAAGAGTATATTTCAAATTCACTTAATCTGTGCATTCAAGCATGAAAACTGGTGTATCTAGTGGAACTATCTGGACGTGTATGATTGGCGCCTCTATGGATTTCTTATTTCTATTAATCTTGTAAAATTTGTTAATAGTCGCAAAATTAAGAATTCATTTTTTTTGGATCTGCATTAAAAACAGATTGTTTGTTCCATCTGGGTTAAGATGTTACACCAACAAATCATACCAATACAACTTTGGTCTTTGGAGAATTTGCTTAGCCTTTGCAGGTTTGTACATATGTCACTTGGCTGCTAAAAGTTTTCATGAATTTTATAAATATCAAGAATTCAGTAGTATAATCTGTAATAATCTTCTAGGATATTATTAGCATAGGCATATTGATAATGCGACTGTGTAATATTATTGAATAAATTACTAATTAGTGGTGGTGCTAGTAGTTGGCTAATAATTTCTACAATAATGGTGTTATCATTGCTTTACATTTCAGAGGATCTTGCACATACACAGGCCGCAGGTATGGGTGCCGTACTTCTAAATGATACATTCAACAATGATCTCAATGGATGGCAATACTTTGGCTCCCCTGGCTATGCCCTGACTCTTGATAGCACAACAGGCCAGCCCGCACCTTCTGCAAATATCAGCGGTGATGCTTGGACAGGAGTATGTTCTCCGTTTGGAATGAATAAAACAGTGAACATCTCACAATATGTAAGCGGTCCGCTAACACTGGCATTTAACTGGAGGGCAGCCTCAAGTTACACAGGCTCTGTCACTACTAATGCTTTTGTGGATGTATATGATGCAGCCACTGGCAAACAACTGTTTACACAGCAATTGGTAGGAGGTGGAACATATGATAGTGGCTGGCAATACTATACTAAGGACATCTCGCAGTACATTAAGGCCCCGAAATTTATCACGATAAAACTTTACCTATATGATTGCTGGTCGACTAACTGGAACGAGAACAACTGGTATGACAATGTACAGCTCTTTGAAGGTACGCTGCCACCAGGTTCACCAACAGGCTTGGTTGCAACAGCTCTTTCATCATCACAAACATACCTTAGCTGGACTGCACCGGCTAATACTGGCGGTTCACCTATCACAGGATACGAGATCGAAAGATCCGCTGACAATGGTACTACTTGGACTACAATAGTTGCGAACAGTAACAATACCGCAACAACATATACTGATTCAGGTCTTTCTCAAAAGACTACATATGGTTACCGCGTCTCGACAATCGATGCAGGAGGAACAAGCTCTCCATCCAATACTGCATTTGTAACTACTCTGCCTTCCAATGTGTTTATTGACGATAATTTCAATAACGGTCTTGACGGATGGCAATACTTTGGCTCCCCTGGCTATGCCCTGACTCTTGATAGCACAACAGGCCAGCCCGCACCTTCTGCAAATATCAGCGGTGATGCTTGGACAGGAGTATGTTCTCCGTTTGGAATGAATAAAACAGTGAACATCTCACAATATGTAAGCGGTCCGCTAACACTGGCATTTAACTGGAGGGCAGCCTCAAGTTACACAGGCTCTGTCACTACTAATGCTTTTGTGGATGTATATGATGCAGCCACTGGCAAACAACTGTTTACACAGCAATTGGTAGGAGGTGGAACATATGATAGTGGCTGGCAATACTATACTAAGGACATCTCGCAGTACATTAAGGCCCCGAAATTTATCACGATAAAACTTTACCTATATGATTGCTGGTCGACTAACTGGAACGAGAACAACTGGTATGACAATGTACAGCTCTTTGCAGCAAAGGTGCATCCACCAGCAGTAGCCATAGAACATGCGGTGACCAACAGTCCTCCACCGTTCAATGGCACAAACTCTGGCAATTCCACGGCACCATAAGGTTTGCATGTGGCAAGTGTTGCTTAGCTAATTTTTGTGTTTATTTGGGACTGGTATAGTGGTATATCGGGTCGCTGTCCATCCTACCAAAATCCTTTGACTTGGAGGGAATCAGTTTTGTTCATTGCGTACCATGCTGGAAAAAGATGCGGAGTGCGGGAATTGAACCCGCGACCTTCAGCTTGGGAAGCTGACGTCCTA
>JAJPEA010000102.1 GCA_023252335.1 Nitrosotalea sp. | reverse complement strand
TTTAGGTTTATCCAGTTGCCATACAACATGTATCTTGATCAAGCCCTAACTCTAAAGAGTCAAAACTCTAACCAGAATACAATACTGGAATCATGCATACAGCTTGGCATCGGAGTGTTTGCAAGTGTTCCACTCATGCAGGCCAAATTGCTTGCACCAAATGTTTTACCAGAGTTTGGAAATTTATCAAAGCCATCACATAGAGCAATGCAGTTTGTCAGGTCTACACCTGGAATTATTTCTCCGCTTGTAGGACAAAAATCGCAAGAACATGTACGAGAAAATCTTGAATTTTTGGAAACACCTGTTCTAAATGAGACCGAGTTTTCAGACTTGGTAAAAAAACTGTCATCATAATACCTAGTTTTTGGACCCTAATCACCATCGGAAGCATATGGCATATTTTATAAGATCTTGTTTTCCATCAGAGCACGAAGAGAAGAAAAATGGAACAAAATACAATAGACAAGGCATTGCTTGAGCGCTTTGAAAATGAGATATGGGGCAAAGTTCCACACCTAGAAAGCCCAGGCAGTACAACGGTTGTAAATGCAACACCTCTGCTTGACATTACAGCAGATTTGAAAGAATGTGCAAAAAAAGAGTTTAGTCTCAATCTAGATGATAAAGATCTTCAAGTTTTTGGCAAGTTTGATTCTAACTTGTTAGCAGGATCTATCAAAGTAAGACCCGCAGTAAACATAATTCATGATGCCATTACCACAGGGAAACTCAAAAGTGGACAGACAATATTTGAGGCAACATCAGGTAACTTTGGCATTGCCCTTGGACAATTATCAAAAATTGGTCTTGACGTAGTTGCCCTTGTTTCAAGAAAGCTCCAAGAAGGAGTGTTTGAGGAATTAAGAAATGAAAAAATTCGTATCATAAATTTGGACATGGACATCTGTCCTGCCCCAGGAATGAAAGACAGTCCAAACGTATTGGCAGCAAGAGCAACAGCTGCAAACATTAGATCACAATTATCTGAACTTGGTTTTGACCCAACTGTTTTTGATAACGCAAGCACAGAAGCACAAGATCTGTTAGCAAAGCAAGACATCATAAACTTGGCAAAACTTTTAGCAAAGATCTACAGTTGTTTTTGCCCAGAGCAATATGACAATGAAATGAATGTTGATGTACACAGAAAAGTTACCGCAGCAGAGATAGACCAGCAATTACATGAAAAAGAACAATCACTAGAAAACTTTAGAATTGCATGCACATTTGGTACAGGCGGTACATCTGGAGGCTTGAGCAGATACATGTCTGAAAAATATGGAAAAAAATCCCTCCATGTTGTATTTCCACTTGGAGGACAAGACGTTGCAGGAATTAGGACAAAAGACAAGGCATCTGGATTAAAGTTTTACGAGCCTGGCCAATATGCAGGCCAACATGAAGTTGATTTTGAAGATGCAAAACGTTTGCTAAAGTTTTTTGTAGACAAGGGCTATGACATGGGAGAAAGTAGTGCCTTGGCACTATATGCAGTAATGCAAATGGCAAACTTTGGAGGTTTTGGAGGCAAGTTTGTAGTAATTGTTGCTGATGGAATACAAAAATACAAAAAGAATCTCGCAGATATAGGAAAGAAACAAAGTCGCATCCAAGTTTCACTACAAGAAGCTGTATCAAGTGTAGGCGATTATGACAAGGTAATTTGGGTCCATCCCCAGTACACTCCTCGTGAGGAAGGAATAGAGCTAATTGCACAAGCTCTTGGCATTGATAAAAGCAAAATCTTTGTGCCAAAGGCAAGAGACGTGGAAAGAATGCTAGCAACACAACAAATTCCAGACGAGTTGAATAAAGCTCTTGAAGGCTCTCACAAGTCGTTGCTTGTTTGCATGGCAGGATATACTTCGTTAAATGCAGTCAAAGTGCTTGGAGGCAAAGGCATTGCAACTGAAAGTTTAACCGGGGGAATATCTGCATTAGCTCAAGGAAAGGGTAAACAAATGCCTGAAATCATACGAGTGGCTACAGAATAGATATGCACGCTGAAAAAATAGTCGGTTTTCAAAACAAGAACAAGGACTTGAATCAGTTATCACAGCAAATAGTATCAATGCTAAACGCAGATGGATACAAGACCCAGTTTACATCAAACTCTCCAGCTGGAATAATAATTCAAGCTCAGAAAGCAGGCATTCTCAGAGACATAATCACAGCAGACAGGGCTTTTACTATAATGATTACTGGAAATCCAAACAGCTTTGCAATACACATTGGAATAGGTAAATGGGTACAAAACATTGCTGTTGCAGTGGCAGAGACATTACTCTTGTCAGTACTATTTCTAGCAATAGATATTCCTGAGATGTTGTGGACAAGACATGTGGAAAAGGAAATATTGGAAAAAATAACTCTGCTAGTGTAATATCCAGTTCAAGTTCTGGCAAGATGTTGGAGAGGACAAGTTGAAAATCTAATCAACTAATGCTTGCACCAGCTTTTTTATTATTACTTTAGACATGATTTTAGATTGTGAATTTGGACCTAGACGACATCATTGTTTCCTCTTGCTTGGCGGAGACCATCGTTTGAGCAATAGAGAACTGCTTGTCACAGAAGCAGAGCTTGTTGCCATGGCAAGGCCTGCAAGTGTTGGATATAGAAAACCTAGGCCTGCAATTGGTACTAGTGCCACATTATACACAAACGCATAGAAAAGATTCTGTCTTATCTTGCTCACAGTCTTTTTGCTTATTTCAATTGCAGATACCACATCCATCAAGTCATCTCTGATTAGAACCACTTTGCCAGCATCTATTGCAATATCAGATCCACTTCCTATGGCAATTCCAACATCTGCCACAGTCAAGGCAGGCGCATCATTTATTCCGTCTCCTATCATGACTACTTTTCCTTCTTTTTGTAACAGTTTTACAATATCAGATTTACCTGATGGCATTACATTTGCAAAGACCTTGTCAATGCCAAGCTCCCTTGCAACAGTCTTGGCAGTTCGCTCGTTATCACCTGTAATCATTACAACTTGGATTCCCATCTTTTTCAGATACGGTATGGCAGTCTTGGCACTAGGTTTTGGAGTATCTAAAAGCGCTATAATACCTGCAAGTTCTTTGTCCAATGCAACAAGTATGACAGTCTTTCCCTCCTCTTGCAATTTAATCAGAGATTGTTTTACAGGTTCCATGTCTATTCCTTCATCTTCCATAAATTGTGTACTTCCTACCAATATGTTGCGCCCGTGACATATTGCATAAACTCCCTTTCCCGGTACAGCAAAAAATTCTGTAGTTTCATCTAAATGTATTTTTGAATTCACAGCATGACGTACAATTGATTTGGCAAGAGGATGTTCAGAATTTTTTTCAGCAATTGCTGCAAGCTCAAGTATCTGGTCATCAGCATTTAAATTTACAACACTTTCTGTCCTAAATGCAATCTGCTTGACTGATATGAAATCTGTGATGACAGGTTTTCCTTGTGTGAGAGTCCCAGTCTTGTCAAAGACAGCAATTTTTGTCCTTCCAAGCATTTCAAGCGAGTCTCCACCTTTGAAGATAACCCCATTCTGAGTTGCCTTGCTCATTCCAACCATTATTGCAGTAGGAGTTGCAAGTCCAAGCGCACAAGGACAAGCCACAACAAGTATTGCTACTGCAGGAATTAGGGATGTGGCTATTTGATGTTCTCCTGCTGGAGTGATCAAATACCATGCCATAAAAGTTACAAAAGCAACCGTTAGTACTACAAAAGCAAAGTACCCTGCAATTTTGTCTACTGTTCTCTGCATTGGAGACTTTCTTCCGATTGCATCTTCGACTAGTTTGACAACTTGAGCAAGCATTGTATCACTTCCAATCTTTTCTGCTTTGATTACCAACATACCTTCTCTGTTGATTGTTCCACCTATGACATGGTCACTAGTTTTCTTGTTTACAGGCATGGATTCTCCTGTGACCATGGACTCGTCAACTGCAGAATTTCCTTCCAGAACTATGCTGTCAACTGGAATCTTTTCTCCAGGTCTTACAAGAATGATATCGCCTAGTTTGATTACCTCAATTGAGACCTCCAGTTCTTGTCCATCTTTTTTTATTCGTGCAGTCTTTGGTTGTAGTTCAAGCATTTTTCGTACAAGCGATGATGTTTTGCCCTTTGTTTTAGTCTCAAGGTATTTTCCAAGAATTATAAAAGTCATAACTACTGAAGCTGCATCAAAATAGATGTTGTGCCATATTGGAGTTGGAAATGTGTTTATTGTACTGAACAAATAAGCTGCAGTAGTTCCAGTTACTACAAGTGTGTCCATGTTTGCAGACTTCATTTTTCCAATCCTATATGCTCCGATGTAGAATCTGCTTCCTACAACAAATTGAACAATACTTGCACAAACAAAAACAACATAAGCTGCAACACTAGTTTTTGCTAGCGGTATAAACAAAAGATATTCAGAATATCCAAAAATTAAGACTGGAATTGTAAATATCAATCCAATGAAAAACAACTTTTTGAGTTTCTTTGCTTCAACTTCTTCTGCCGATGCAGAAAAATCTTCACTTAAGATTTCATAGCCATTTTTAGTAATAACATGCCTTATGTCAGAAAGAGAGAGCAATGCTTGATTGTATTCTACTAGGATCTTTCCATTTCCAAAACTAGCTGAAACATATCTTACACCTTCAAGTTCTTTCAGCCTTTTTTCTAATATTTCACCATCACTAGAATCTGTCATGTTTCCTATCTTGACTGTGAGTTTTTCATAAACTACTTTGTAGCCTATTTCTTCTACTGCTTTTTCAATTGTTGCAAGATCAGTTGCAGTAGGATCAAATTCCAGACTAGCTTTTTCTGCAGCAAGATTGACTTCACATTTTGTCACCCCCTTAAGATCTGTGACATGGTTTTGAATGGAATTGACACATACAGCACAATGCATGCCACTTATCTTTAATGCAGTACGCTTTGTCTGACTCGGTACTGTATTGGCTACGGTCTTACCTTCCACGAATCACAAGTACGACTAAGGATACTTAATATCAGATCTTTACAATTGTAAAGATCACTTTTCAAATAGGCTATGTATGTTAGTTAGTTATGCCTCTAAAGCTAGATGAGATTGATTTGGCCATGCTGAAATCTCTTGTCAAGGACGGAAGAAAGTCTTTCCGTCAAATTTCAAGAGAGATAAAGGTCAGCACTCCCACCGTGAAACTGCATTACGAGAGACTAGTCAATATCGGATTAATCAAAGGAGTGTCTGTAGATCTAGATTTTGGAAAATTAGAGACCGAGTCAGGTATAAAGTTAGATCAAATTAAACATAAGGCACACAAAGGACGCAGAATAAAATTAGACAAGGGAATGCTTGTAAAGATCACATGTGATTACTGTAATGGACCCACACACAACAAGCCTAGCATACTAAAAGTGGGTGACCAAGAGAGATTTTTCTGTTGCCCATCGTGTAAGGCACTATACAAAGAGAAATATCGTGGAAGGATAGAATCACTTTCTGGCAAATAAGATTTTTGTAACTCTGAGTTGATGTTTTTGTTCATCATG
>JAJPEA010000101.1 GCA_023252335.1 Nitrosotalea sp. | reverse complement strand
AGTTCTGTTTTTTACAAAAGGAGAGCCAACAAAGTAAGTTTGGTTTTATGACATGGAAAATAATGGGTTTAGCTTGGATGATAAGAGAGTTCAGATTGAGAAGAACGACATACCAGATATAATTGAAAGATTCAAGAACAGACGAAAAGAAGATAATTCCGATAGGAAGAAGAAACATTTCTTCGTTCCAATCAAAGAGATCAAGGATAACAATTACGATCTGAGCATTTCCAAATACCGAGAGATCGAATATGAAGAAGTAAAATATGAAAAACCAGAAGTGATCAAAAAGAAAATCTTGAAGTTGGAAAGCAAGATTATTGATACCCTAAAGGAAATAAAGATAAGTTAATAGTAATAGATTAACCAGAAAAAGAACTCATAGGTCGGAATTGATCCTACGGTATTGCATATGATCTAATAGGTCTCACACCTTGTGATCGAGTAATTCTCATTTCATAATAATGAATCTTATCAACTAGCCTCAACACGTTGAAGGAAACAACTACTCCAAGATTATAAAAAATGGGAGCAGGAATTTTTGGATTATCAAAATGCAGTAGATTATAGAGATGTCTCATCACGCCAAAAAGAGACAATATTTTACTGCAATGACTATCAACTGCAGCAGCTAATTGATGTCAGGCCTACAGAGAGTTCTAGTTACATAAGATCATCAACAGAGCCATTTGATGATGAGATGGTCCTCGACCACATACGGGTAAAGCGATGGCTGGTACACTTTGGCTTGCTATCAAAAGACGAACACTGGAATCTCACTCATGTTTCAGGGCATGGTTCTGGAGACCAGATAAAAGAAGTAATTGAAGGTACAAGGCAAAAACACTTGTTCCTATTCATACAGAGCATGAAGAGTACCATGAAAAATGGCGCAATAATGTAAAGAGAATGGAATCAAGCAGTCCCCTGGAATTGTAATGTGAAAAAATTCAGTAATTGTGAACTTTACAGATCTTAAGGATTTCTATCTGACAAAAAATTTAATTCATATCATTCTGTTGTCAAATAATGAAACACGTTTCCATATCTACAAAACAAGTCAATGAATTTATTGAAGACATGCTTGTAATGGAAATATTTCATGATTTGTCAGATGTCAAGCTGAAGATTATTAGTGAAGCTGATTTACAATCTATTGTTTACTTTCACTTACGAAAGTTTTTAGAGAAAGATAGCCGATGGAAAATATTTAACAAACAACCAATCAAAAGATCTGGCAGGGGTGGAATTTATCCAGATTTAACCCTATTTAGATCCCTCCCTAAAATAGCCATTGAACTTAAAGAACACTCGAGATTGGGTAAAAAAGATGTCAAAATGGATGCTAACAAGCTTCTCAGTCTACGAAAAAGTTTCAAAAAAGGATACATAATTTACGTTACACGAGAAAACAAATCAAACAGTGATCAACTATATGGTAAAGCTAACACATGGTTGGAAGGTATTAACAAAAATAACAAAAACTATGTAACTGCATTAGTGATAAATGCATTTGATAAAATGGATCCTAAGACAAAAATAAAATATGTTAGATTGAGAGAAAAATATGCAATGTGGCATAATTGAAAAAAAGTAGAACAGATTATTTTGCATATATGCATGCGTTATTTTATAATTTTTAACATTAGAAACTTACTATATTACCCACTGATTACCAACGGTAGAAATTCAACATGTAATTCGTTCAACACCGAATTAAAATATTACTCACTTGTTCTCAAGCGACTTGATATCAATTACAAACCTATACCTGACATCGCTTGCAAGTATCCTCTTGTAGGCCTCGTTTACCTTTTGAATTGGAATCAACTCAATCTCACTTGCAATGTTATTTCTAGCACAAAAGTCTAGCATCTCCTGTGTCTCTTTTATTCCACCGATGAGCGAACCCGCAAGGCTACGTCTACCTGCAACTAGAGGAAACGCACCAACACTAGTCTGTTTCTCGGGTATCCCAACTACAACCATGGAACCATCTAGTGCCAAAAGTTCAAGGTATGCATTCCAGTCAAGGTCAGCTGATACCGTGTTGATTATCAAGTCAAAATGCCCTTTTAATTTCTCAAATGTTTGAGGATCTGATGTGGCATAAAAATAATCCGCACCAAGTTTTTTTGCATCTTCTTGTTTTTTCAGTGACTGGCTAAGAACTGTAACTTTGGCACCCAGTGCATGTGCAATCTTTACCCCCATGTGGCCAATGCCGCCTAGTCCAATGACTGCAACTTTTTTTCCAGGATCTGCCTTCCAGTGCATCAAGGGAGAATACAAGGTAATTCCTGCACACAAGAGCGGTGCTGCTCTATCAAGTGGCAAAGATTCTGGAATCCTCAATACATAATTTTCATCAACCACGATTTTACTTGAATATCCGCCAAAAGTGACAGTGCCATCTTTTTCAGTTCCATTGTACGTTGTAACCATTCCCTCTGTACAATACTGTTCCAAGTTTTTCTTGCACGCATCACATTTGCGACATGAATTTACAAAACACCCAACGCCTACCTTGTCGCCTACCTTGTACCTTGTTACACCAGGTCCAATTTTTGATACAATTCCGGTTATCTCGTGCCCTGGAACCATTGGAAATATCGAGCCACCCCATTCGTCAGCTACCTGGTGAATGTCAGTGTGGCATATTCCACAGTATTGAATATCTACAACTATGTCATTGTTCCCAGGCTCGCGTCGCTCAAATGAATATGGTTCTAGTGCTGCCTTGGCATTTTGTGCTGCATAACCTTGAACTTTCATTTTTTATCGTGTTACAATTATTGTCTTGATTCTATTTAATTATTGATAGATGTAAAAACCCAATCACTAGGACTAGTTTTTCAGATTATCTTTTTTGATTTTTCTTTTTTGAAGAATTTCTTGACAATTGTACCCAAGTTGACTTGAAATACATCATCGTTTGCAGCAGATCCTAATTGTAAAGCCCGTTTTACAATCTGGGTCTTTTTCAGGTTGAATTTTTTGATGCATGATTGTATGTCTTGCTCATCTCGGTCATCGAATCTACCAATTTTTGTTACTACAATATCCAATGGATTCAATGCCCTAAGATCGATATTTTTCAACTTGGTCTTGATTGGAATGCTTTTTTTGAGGTAGTCTTCCGGAAGCATGTTGACAAACACAGCTCCGTCGTGGAAAAGATCCACTTTGAATCCAGGCTGTACAATTTTCTTTGCTGTTTCAAACTCGTCATAGTATTTGCCAGGCATTGTAAAGTCAACATCTATTGTGGATGGTTTTATTTTGAGAAGTGTCATTGCTGTTCCGCCCACTGCTACCACCACTATCTTGCGCTTGAGTTCCTTGTCCATCTCTTCGAGAAAATCCAACAGTTTTGTATTGTCAAGTGACATGGTATAGACTCAATTTCTCCTTTATGCTCTTCTCATTTGCCTTGACTTCTTCTACGTTCATTGCCTCAAGCAATAGGATGGGCTCGTTTACAGTCTTCATGCCGTGGGCCACTAGATTTTTCAAAGCCTTCAATATACCAAGCATCTTGCCTCCAAAACCATACTTTAGCACTAGGAAGAGTAGCAGGTCATAGTTTGTCTTCTCAGAGTTTTTTGCAAGTATGACAGAAATTGCATCCATTCTTCTTGCATCATTTTGGAACATTATTGCAATAATTATGTATTCCATGCAGATTAGATTTCCTTGTTTTATCTTTGGTCCAAATTCTGTGTAACCAAACCGTGCTAGATTGAAGATCAAATCGTTTTCACTCAAATGTGCGGGATTTGTCTCGCTTGTTTCTGCAATTATCTTGATTCCTTCTTTTTCTGCCTTTTTGATCTCAAGCCACAAGTCTTGAGGATTCAAAATGACTATTTTATTTGACAGCATTTCTCTGGCAGGATTGATTTCATCTGACTTCAACATATTAAGAAATAATTTTTCTTCCAGGGTTACATGATCTATTCTTATATTGTGTATTCCCTGGAGTGCGTCTAGGATTTTATAAATGCCAATTTTAGCTTCTGTCATTGACTTTTTTTCTGTTTTTCTCAAGTGAATCAAGAGCTCGACTCGGTTCAACTTTACATTTCTTTCTGGGTTTATCAAAGAGATTGATTTTATTAAAAGAAAATTGTAAAGATGTGTATCAATTTCCATCATGAGCATCTGCATCTCCTGCTTGCCACTGAAAAATTCATATTTTCTTCTAAGCTCCATTTCTGCTAGCAGATCAGTTATAGAATAATTATTAAAATTAAGAGATGTCAGAGAAGACCTGCCAGATTTTGCAAGTGTGATTATCCCATCTTTGGCAAGGTCGTGTATTTTTTCATTCGTGTTGGCATAATAGGTCCCACCGTATATCTCCTCCATCTTGCAGGTAAGCTCGTTTATTGATAATGGCCTGCCCAAATTTCTTCCAAGTATGTTCAATATTCTATATGTTGCCTCGTCCATTGTCTTCACCTATTATAGTACTTTACTATAATATTATAGTTTTCTACTATAGATATATGGTTTGACTATACGACCATCCATCATAAACACTAGAAAATCACGGCTCTGAGGGTCCAGAAAAAAGATGCATCTCAAATCATATTCACCCCAACATAGATTTAAAATCTAAGTCCTTATGTAAAACCCAGCACCATATAACAACACACATGAAAATAGAGATGCTGTTTGGCGGAGCAACAAGATTTGCAGTACTGCAAACATTAACAGAGTCCAAGGTACCCATTACAGCATACAAGATTGCAATAAGACAGGGGCTAGACCCAGCTGCTACATATCGCTGCCTGGCAGAATTTTTAGAGTTTGGAATTGTCAAATACCAAATCAAGAAACGCAATCAAAAATCCTACACGCTTTCAAGCGGGCAGGAAGGGCTGCAGCCAAGTTTCTCAAGTCACTAAAACAAAAAGAATCATCTGATCTAGAAGAGTGGAATTCATCCAAGATGCAATCAAGACGAATGGAAAAAATTGTAAAAATCAATAAACTGGATAAATCAAAATTCAAAAACCAAGAAAGTGTTGATGATATCATGTCCAAGAGAATACCTGGGGAGCTTGCAGCATTAATAGAATCATCACAAATAGCATTTAACGAAATGTTTGAAAAGAAAAATAATACATTCATTCTAAAGGAATAATCAAATTACAAACTTTTTTGTTTGCAAGAAATAAAAGAAAAGAGGGGGGATGTTCCATCACTTGATGGTTTCCATTTTTTGCTGGATTTGTGCTACAGATGCAATTACTGTTGGTAATACGCATACAAAGTCAAGTCTGCATGTGGCGTGATGGTTCTAATCGGATTTGTGTTACCGTTACCCCAGTGATCAAAGACATAGTTCTGATAGTTTGCAAGAGTTACAGTGTATGTAGTTCCTGCAGTTACAGTATACTTTTTCAGGGTATAGCCACTCTTGATAGTGGTACCATTGAACTTTAATGTAGTCCAAAGTCCTGTAATTGGGTTTCCATCAGTTAGTCCGATTGCTTTTACAGTAACGGTTACAGTTGACCCAGTAGTTGTACCAGCCAAGGTTGTAGCAGATGCCGTATTTGATGTGCTACTTGTTCCTGCTGCATTTATTGCAGATACACGATAAGTGTATGTGGTATTTGCTGAGAGTCCTGTATTAGAATATGTCACTCCAGTATTGCCAGTGTTTGCAACGCTAGTCG
>JAJPEA010000008.1 GCA_023252335.1 Nitrosotalea sp. | reverse complement strand
ATCAGGCTTACAGAAACCGGGTTGTCGCAGGTTCAAATCCTGCGCGTGGGACCATATCATAAACTTCAAAAAGTAAGCTGTCTAGATACAACCCATGTCAGATGACAAAAATTGGTCCACATTAGATGAGGTTGATCAAAAAATAATCAACATTCTCAACAAAAATGCAAGAACTCCTTCAAAAGAAATTGCAACAGAATTGAGAAATTCAGGTGTAGATGTATCAGATAGAACTATTCGAAAAAGAATTGAACGATTAGAAAAAAACGGAATCATAAAAGGCTACAAGGCAGTCTTGAGCGGAATTTCTTCAAATGATCAATTCGAAGTGTTATTTCTCAAACTCAAAATAACAAGATCCATGGAAAATACAACGGAGGCAATAAAGAACTATATCAAGACTTTGCCAAATTATCTTTTTGTTGCCACAGTAGATGGAGACTGGAATATGATTTCAGTGTTAAGAATAGAAGGAAATGAAAAAAATCCATCTGCAAGAATAGTAGAAAAGTTCTCGGATCAAATCATAGATTACAAGATGGGCGGAATTCAGATCAAGGATGTAAACCTTCTCAATATGTCAATGCTGTTGCTTACTTGATTTCAGACAACTTGGTTGCATCTAATGCATTCTTCAATTCATTGATTGAGAATGGTTTTTGAACAAATGCGGTAGAGCCAAACCCAATAGTCTTTCTAACACGCGGTGTTGATTTTTCGTCAGCAGTTATCAATATGATAGACATATCAGGTTTTGATTCAAGAAGAGTTTTTGCCACCACATCTCCTTTTATGTCTGGCAAGTCCATGTCAAGAAGTATGATAGGATTTTGTTTTAATTTTACAAGTTTTGTTATAAGAGCAAGTGCAGACTTGCCATCATCAACTGTTTGTATGTCATCATACCCTAATTGCTGCAGAAAATTTTGAAGTCTTAGCAAAATTGCAGGGCTGTCATCAACTAGTACGATTGGCCTTTTCTCTTCAACTAGTGTAGTAGTATATTTTTGTGCCTCTTCGAATGCTTTTCGTGCATCATCGTAATTACCGATTCGAAGAAAACATCTAGCTGCACATTGATACGCATAGTTTGAATTATTTTTGTCCTTTTTTGCAAGTTTCAGGTAGAACTTGGCAGCCTCTGCAAGCTCATCTTTTCTTTCCTTTCCTTGTCTTGATTTACATTCAGATGCAAGTATGAGATAAAGTCCTGCGCGATAGTTGTTGTTTTTCATTTCCTTTTGAGCAAGATCCATGAACATGTTATGTGCTGTCATATTTTGATCATTTTTTAGATAGGTACAGGCTAGATCAAATCTCTCCAGGTCTTCTTTCATTACCAGCAATATACAAGATCGAGTATAATATTTGATTTGTGCAGAGGAAAACTCTTGACTCGAACTAGGAAAAGAGTAGATAGTACACATATTATAAACAAAAATCGATGAGTAATAGAGTGAGCAAGGAAAATCCTAGTGTAGGCATTTCGCAACCTCCTGTAAACATACTGTTTAGCCCACTAGATGTCTCGAAAAAAGACGTATGGAGTATCGATGTAGTACGCATACTAGAGATTTTGATTAAAATTCTAAGTCAAGCAGATAAAAAAGATCTTCGTGTTGCAGGGATTGCAGCATTATCGTCTGCAATGATACACAGAATGAAGGTAGAGAGCATCTTTGCGCTACAAAAGGCAGCCATGGAGAAAAAGCCCCTTACCCAGAGAGAAGATGTCGATATTGAAGTGATAAACATGCCATATAGACATGAATCCACATATCCAGTAACATTAGACGAGTTGCTATCAGTTCTTGAGAATCTCATTGGAACAATAGCAAACCCGCGTTCAAGCAGAAGACAGTTAGAGTTTGAACCAGTCCAGGCACCTAATTTTGATGATTATTTTATCTCTCTTGAGAAGATAATAGGTCAGTACGAGGAGCTAATAATGAACAAGATAAAGGCCACAGGATTTGGTTCCTTCAAGGGAATCGTGTCAGAACTTGAGCTTATTGACGTAATCAGATGTTTCTTTGCCATTTTATTTTTGGCACGAGACATGAAAGTTGATCTTGAGCAGACAGAAGACGACATTATAGTCTCTCTGATAAAATAGAAATTTACCATCAGATCAACACTAAGTAGGAATTTCGTTTAAGTATGCTTCAGCATATCCGAATGTTGTAAATGGGCAAGATAGAAGACGATGACGCAATGGCAAGACTAGAGGCTGCGCTGTATTCAGCAGGAAGGCCATTAACCATAGAAGAATTAATCAAGGCGTCAGGAACGGAATCTAGAACCAAGACTTTGGCCCTAATGACAAATCTTGTCAAAAAAACAAAGGCAGTCTTCAAGGCAATAGAGGTTTCAAGTTTGCCAGACGGATCATATGTATTTCAACTAAAGCCAGAGTTTAACACAGTAATTAGAAAATACGCCTCAAAACCATTGTTGCCCACGGCCACCCTCAAGACATTATCATATATTGCATACATGCAACCTGTTTCGTCAAAGAGACTAGTAGAAGTGAGGGGATCTGGAGTATACATGCATCTAAAACTATTGCAGCAATTGGACTATATCGAACATCAAAATGTCGGCAGGCTAAAAATCTACAATACTACAGAAAAATTCCAGAAATATTTTGGCATACAGGGAGACAAGGATCTTCTCAAGCAAAAGCTCTTTACAAAAGTAAGAAGTTCAAGCCAGTCCATACAACCGCAAACACCCCAAGTATCTACTGAGCCCTTGACTCCAAGTCAATAACCAGTTCAAAAATAGTATCCCTACCTGTAAATGGTATAAATTAGAGATACTTTATCGAGTCAACATGAAGAAATCTGTAGAAAATCTTGCAACAAGTAAGATTACTGGTGGTAGAAGATATCCCCTCAGATCAAGACGAAAATATGAAATCGACAGATATTCTGTAGAAGCAGTCCCAGGAGAACAAGTAACTGTAACCCGTAAGACCAGAGGAGGAAATCAAAAAACATCATTAAAGACAACAGATGTTGTCAATTTGACAGTTCCAGGTTCCAAAGTTAAAAAGTTGAAGATTCTCAAGGTGTTAAAAAATCCGTCAAACAAAGACTATGAAAGACGTGGAGTAATTTCCAAAGGCGCAATTTTAGAAACCGAAGCAGGTCAATGTAAGGTAATTTCAAGACCTGGTCAAGACGGCGTAGTAAATGCAATCTTGATAAAGTGATAAGATGAAGGATTACGAACATGTCGTAATCTGGCTTGACTATTTCAACAAGACTATCACAAAGAAAATGGGTAGAAAAGTTTCTCGTGAAAAAAGCGTTTTTGACCCATCATTAAATGAGTTGATTGCAGCCGCCAAGGCAGCAGGATTGGAACCAACTGAGACAAATGATCAAGTCAGATTTCCAAGACGACCATATGTAAGGTCGGGCTACATAACACTTGCAAAGGCCAAGCCAAAATCCAAAATGATTTCTGCAATTTCTGAAAAACTAGTTTCAAAAAGAGCCAAACAATCCAAGTAAATATCCATTATAGCTTGCAGCTAAAGTAATGTTGACAGAACCATATTGATAACAGTATTTCGTTGAGAATTTAATTGCAGGAGGTAGGCGAAGTATTGCATCTAGCGAGTAGCGGTAGAGTCATCATTAGACTCACTAAACACCTAAGAGACAACCAGATAGTCGTAGACAACTCTGGAGTCAAAGTCGCCAAAGTATCAGAAATGATAGGTCCTGTTGATGCGCCATACGCGTCGGCAGTTCCGCTTACCAACAACATAAAAAAACAAATCGGAAAGAAAGTTTTCATCGTCGAAGAAACTCCTGTGATGAGACCAAAACGATTCAAAGGAAGAAGAAGATGACCACAATAACAGAATTACAAACACATTGCCCGGAATGTCGTTCAAATTTGATTGACGACACTCACAGTGGCGAGAAGATTTGTTCAGGCTGCGGATTGGTCGCAATGGAACAGATGCCAGATTATGGAATTGAATCAAGAGCAACAAATCCTGAAGAAAAAATGAAGTTGACAAGAGCATCAGGACAGACAAGTTATGCACAACACGACTTGGGAATCAGAACAGAGATTGCAATGGGAACAAAAGACTTCAGTGGAAGAACGATATCAAGTGACATGGCAAATCAGATGTACAACCTAAGAAAATGGCAAACTAGGATAAGGGTTGCATCTCCAGAAGAGCGAAGACTTGCAAACATTTTAGCAAAGATAGGAGAAACATGTCATGCCCTATCACTGCCAAGAAATGTTATCGAGTCAGCGTCCATGATATACAGAAACTTCCAAGGACAAGCAGACGCAAAAGGCAAATCAGTTGCTTGCATGTCTGCTGCAACAATTTACATGGCATGCAAACAATGCGATGTTGTAAGATCCCTTGACGAGATCTGTGCTGCAACAGGAAGTTCAAAAGAAGAAAAGCTCAATGTCAAATTGACAGCAAAATACTATAGAACACTTGTAATGGAACTTGGTTCTAAAACAGCACCTACAGTAACTCTTGAGAAATACATATCAAAAATAGCAAATCTGGCAAAGCTTGAAGTTCGTGTAGAAAGACTTGCTGCAGAAATTGCAGAAAAGACATCTGATCACAGTCTTGCAGACGGAAAGGCACCAAATGGGCTGGCTGCTGCATATTTGTACATAGCATCAACCCTTCTTGGACAGAGCATCCTTCAAAGAGATGTCTCAAGCGTCGCAGGAATAACTGAGGTCACCATAAGAAACAGATGCAAGGAAATTCTCACGGCATACAAGATGAAAGTGACATTACGACAATCAGTAGTTAAGAACTAACCCTCTTTCTTATTTTTATATTCAATCAAAGACTAGGTTTTCAACCAGCCATGGTAGTTTTTGTCAAATCTCCCAAATTTATCACGGTACAGGTTGTATGCTGTTGTTGAGATGTTTTCATGCTACACATCTTGCATATTTTTTGTATTGTTTTTTTACATTGATTACACCAGAGGTGCTTTGCAAGTTCGCCTCCACAAATTCTACAACTCTCATCAGGCATTATACAATCACACTTGATACGTAGATCTTTGCTTTTAGCAGAGTGTAAATAGATCCAGTAGTACACCATAGAATTCATTGTGGTTTTATGACAAACATATCAACATATCATACAGAGAAAACCATATCTTACAATAAGTAACTAGAGAAAATAAAAAGGAAAGGAAAGAGATATCCTTTATGGATACGACCAGAGCTGTTTGCCGTTGAACTTTATTTCAGAAATACCCTTCTCATCTAATTGTTGTACTTCACTTGGTAGTGGTACATACAATAGTTTTGGAGCGTATGTCTGTCCGTCTGTTACAAACCAGTAAAGCATGTGGACAAGATCCTGTGCTTGTTGTTGAGTCATACCCTTGAGTTGTTCAAGATTTGGATTCACCAATAGATAGGTGAATGTTGTGATCGGGTATGCATTTGGTCCAGGTGCATTATTGATTGACACATTACTCCATACTCCGTCAGCTGCTGGCAATGTGGATATTGCACCAGATGCGGCTGCTGCGGTTGTGGTTAAATTAGCATCAAGGAATGCAGTCTTGTCATGGTTCTGAACATAGGCGTATGTCATTGGAATCTTTGATGCCAATTTGTTATTCTTGGCATATGCCAATTCAACATATCCTATAGATTCTGGAACCTTCTTTACTATTGCGGCAACTCCAGCGTTACCAGAGCCACCAGTTCCTGCTGGCCATGGCACAGATGTAGAATGACCTACTTTTGCATTCCAATCAGAGCTAACTTGTGAAAGATAGCCAGTGAATGCAAATGTTGTGCCAGATCCATCAGATCTGTGAACAAGAATTATCTTGTTTCTATCGGCCTCTAATGCCTTTGCAATGGTTGGATCAGTTTGTAGGTTTACAATAGCAGGGTCATGCCAGTAAATGATTTGACCCAAGAAGATTTTCGCTATTACATCTCCAGTCAACAAAAGTCCATTCTTTTGAATGCTTGGAAGGTTGTATGTAAGAACTATTGAACCCATTGACTCTGGAATAGTTAATGTTCCTTTTGGAGCCTTTTTGATATCTGATGCCTGCAAAGGTGCATCGGTTCCTGCAAAGCTTACTTTCTTTGTTGTATACAGCTTAATGCCAGCTCCACTACCTATTGGCTGATAATTCAACGTAATTCCAGGATAGAGAGCATGATATTGTACTCTCCATTTGTCAACGATTGGATATGCAAAAGTTGATCCTCCTGCGTTGTAGTTGAACTTGTCGCCATCACCAGGTGCTGGTGGTGGTGTAGAGTCTGCGTGTGCACTAAGGGCAGTTGTCGGCATTATTAGAACTAGCATTAATGCTAATCCTAAAAAGATTTTATTTGTCATTAGTTGGGGGTGTAAGATTTGTTTATTTACATATAATCGACATAGATCACGTAAATAGCTATATCTTATGTTGATGTATGCAATTCACTTGTATACGAATTCAGGTTATGAAAAATACCACATGATAATAAATTTAAAAATAATCTATAACATACTGTTGATTTTCATACAATAAAAAAGAAAAGAGATTAGATTTTTGGATTAAATCCAATTCTAGATCTGGCTGAAACTGCAATTATAGATACAATTGCAATTGCAAGAACTAGAGCTGCGATTGGACCAAATTCTGGAACTGCTCCTCCAGCAAATGTCACTTCTGCAAGTCCATTTTCATCAATCTTTTTTATCGAGTCTGGCAGTGGTACATACAACAAACCTGAAGCGTACTGTTGACCATCATGGATTATCCAGTCAAGAAAAGCAAGTACTTGGGACGATTTGTCTTGTGTTTCTCCAGTTACTGTGCTCAAATCCTTGTATATCATCACATAAGTCAGTGTTGATATAGGATAGGAGTTGCTTCCTGGTTGATTCACTATAGATACTTTACTCCAATCACCATCAGCAGCAGGAAAACTTCCACTAGCTGCTGCAGCATCAGCTGCAACGCTGTCAAGAGTTGGTTCTACAAATGAATTGCCATCAGCGTTTTGGACAAATGCATATGTCATTTTATTTTGGAAGACATATGCCAATTCTACATATCCAATTGCATAGGGTGTAGATTTCACAATATTTGCCACACCTGCATTTCCTTGACCTCCAGTACCAAGTGGCCATGGAACTGATTTTCCTTGGCCTATCTTAGTCTGCCAGTCTGGACTGACTTTTGATAAATAATCAGTGAATGCATATGTTGTTCCAGATCCATCTGATCTGTGTGCTACCACTATCTTTTGGCTAGGTAGATTTACTCCAGGATTAAGACTGACTATTGCTGGATCATTCCATGAGGTAATATTCCCCATAAAGATCTGTGCAATGACAGGTCCTGTTAGTTTTAGTCCTTTATCAATTCCAGGAAGATTATAGGTAACTGTTATTCCACCTATTGATTCTGGAAGGGTAAGTACACCAGGAGCCTTTTGCATATCAGTAGCGGACAATGGTGCATCAGATGCTCCAAAGTCTACACTTTTTTGCTCCAAGAGTTTTATCCCAGCACCACTACCAATTGATTGATAGTTTAGCATGATCTCTGGATGTATTTTGTTGTATTCAACTCTCCAGTTATCCATCAATGGAAACACGAAGGTTGATCCTGCCCCTGTGATTGTATAAGATTGACTAGTCTGTGCACTTGCATGCAGCGACATTGCGGGCACTATCAGGATTAACATTAACGTAAATCCCATAATGACTTTATTAGTCATGGAATTGACAGAAAGTACATTCTATTTACCCTTGGTCAACATAGTTTACATATTAATTAAGAATCTATATAGATTCTAACTTGTAAAACAAGTTTTGTAAATAGATCTAGTGATATGTTCTTGCGCCTGTAACAATATAGCTTACAGAATCACCTACAAACGCAGCATGATCAGCCATTCGTTCCATATATCTAAGAACCAGCGCATCGGCAAGCGCACATTTAACATTATTTAATGTGATTAGCATGGGCAAATGTTTGTTATAGTACTTGTCAACAAGATCTTCATCAGTTCTCAATTCCTTGGCTTTTTCCAAATCAAGTGTTGCAAAACATTCCACTGCAAGTCGAACCATCTGTTTTATCTCGCCTGACAGTGTATAGACTACTTCATTTTTACAATCAGAAAGATCTCCAAAAGTATCTCTGACCAATGTTATATCATAGGCATATCTTCCAAGTCTAGTAAACCCATATGAAATTTCAAGTGAAGAACGTATGAGTCTAAAGTCACTTGCTACTGGCTGGTATCGTAAAATCATGTCAAATGTTAGTTCGCCAACTTTATCATACAGATCCATCATCTGGCTTGAGATAGAGTGGACTTCTTTTCGTGCATTTTGTCCTCCCAGGTATGCATCAATTGCAAGATTTGTGCATTGAACTGACAGATCACACATTTGCTTCATCATTTCAGATAAATTTGACAGGTGTGGATCAATGAGACGCGTCATAATTTATCCAAATTGACCTTGAACATACTTGGCAGTTATTTCATTTCTAGGATTTTCAAAGATTTGTTTTGTTTCACCAAATTCTACCAAGTCTCCAAGATACATGAATCCCGTATAGTCAGAAACTCTAGTTGCCTGCTGCATGTTATGTGTTACGATAATTATGGTATATTCTTTTTTCAGCTCTTGTATCATTTCTTCAATTTTTTGAGTTGCAATTGGATCAAGAGCAGATGCTGGTTCATCCATCAAGAGAACTTCGGGTTGTATAGCTAATGCCCTTGCAATACACAGACGTTGTTGTTGACCTCCTGAAAGACTCATTCCTGGTTTTTTCAAATCTCCTTTTACTTCATTCCAGAGTGAAGCCATCTTGAGACATCCTTCCACCACCTCGTCGATTATTTTTTTGTCTTTTACACCATTAAGTTTTAGCCCACAAGCTACATTATCATAAATAGACATGGTAGGAAATGGATTTGGCTTTTGAAATACCATTCCTATTTTTCTTCTATTGATTATAGGATCTACCTTGTTAGAATAAAGATCTTCTCCGTCAAGCAAAACTTTTCCGGTCAATGTTGCATTCTTTGTAAGTTCGTGCATTCTGTTTAGACATCTAAGAAATGTTGTCTTTCCACATCCAGAAGGTCCAATGAGTGCAGTAACAGCCCTGTCCCGGAATTTCATTGAAACATTTTTGACTGCAACAATACCGTCATAGCTTGCAGAAATATTTTCTGCAATGAGTTTGTATTTTACATCTTCAGTAGAATTATTATCTTTCAATGGAACTTTTGTCATTGTTTCCATCATGATACACTTCCTAGTTTTTTGAACTTTAATAGTGTTTGCCCTTTCTTTCGTAAGAACAAGTATCTCACACCAATATTTATTGAAAGAACAATAATTATCAAAATGAATGCGGCTCCCCATCCCTGAGTTACTGCACTATCATATGGAAGAGATGAAAGTCGCCATATTCTAAGTGGAAGCGCGTCAGCTGGTCCGCCTAAATCTTGTACGAATTGACTGCTTCCAAGAATTGTAAATACAAGAGGTGCCGTCTCTCCAGCAATTCTTGCAACAGATAACAAAATTCCAGTCACAAGACCACCCCTTGCACCACTAAGTACTATTGTAAAAACTACTTTCCACCTTCTAATTCCAAGAGCATAACCGGCTTCCCTATATGTGACAGGTACTAGCTTGAGTGATTCTTCAGTTGTTCTCATTATAATAGGCAACATGATAATAGAAAGAGCAAAAGATCCTGCCCAAATAGAAAAGTCTCCAAAAGTTAAAACAATCAAGACAAATGTAAACACTCCAATTACAATTGTTGGAAATTCTGCAAGAACATCATTAAAAAATCGCACAGTTCTTCCATATCTGTTGTTACCATATTCTGAAAGAAAGATTCCGCCCATGACACCAATTGGAACTCCTATGAGACTAGACAATCCAATAAGTATCAAAGTTCCTTGAATAGCAGGACCTATTCCACCCGGATCATCACTTCCCACTGCTCCAGGTACTTGAGTAAGAAAATTCCAGGATAGTGCAGCAGCACCATTACTAAAGACGTTGACCAATATAGCGATGAGTGGTACAATTGCAACTAGTACACATATGAAAACCAAGCACTTGACTACTTTGTCTAGAACAAGCCTTCTACCAACATTATAGCGAAAGTGTTTTCTAAATTCTGTTCGTTGTTCAACAGTTATCATGCCAGTACTGCCCCTTCATGTGACTTGACTACCCTTGCAACAAGAAGATGTGCAACTACATTTATGGCAAAAGCCATGAGAAATAGAATCAATCCAACACCAACAAGAGCCGCTAAATGAAGACCTCCTTGAGAGGCTTCTGCAAACTCGTTTGCCATTATACTTGCCAATGTTTGTCCAGGTGCAAATAGAGAAGATGGAAAGGCTGCTGCACCTGTTGCATTTCCTATCAACATTGTAACTGCCATTGTTTCTCCTACAGCTCTTCCAAGACCCAGTATGGTAGCTCCAATCAATCCAGATTTTGAATAAGGCAAAACTGCGATTCTAAAAACTTCCCATTTTGTTGCTCCAAGCATGTATGCAGCTTCACGTTGACTATTAGGCACTGCCAACATTATCTCTTTTGAGATAGAAGCAATGGTAGGAACAATCATGATGGCCAAAACTACACTGGCTGTAAAAATATCCAATCCAAATGGAGTTCCAGCAAATATTATGCTTTGATCACCAAATAAATTGTGAAGCGGTACTTCTATCCAGTTTTGGATATAAAGTCTAAAAACAAGAAGACCCCACAATCCGTAAACTACACTTGGTACGGCTGCGAGAAGTTCTATAACCATAGCAAGAGGAGTTCGAAGTAATTTGGGTGCAAGTTCAGAAAGAAACATGGCAATACCAAAGCTTAGAGGTACTGAGATTGCCATGGCAATACCAGCATTAACTAGAGTACCCATTATGTAAGGCGCTGCACCATAAGACTCCCTGCCTTCAACAGAATTCCAGTCAGAACCGGTAAGAAAAGAGATGCCTTCCTGTTGCCAAATTTGGGCTGAACCTGTAGTTAGGTTAACTACAATCATAATTATAATTGCCAGAACATAAGTAGCAGCCCCTATAGCAACAAATTTGAAAATCTTATCAGTGATAGGTGATCCTTTCTTCATTTTAACAGAGATCATGTAACACACTTGGTTCCCAAATGAAATATGAGAGAATCGACCATAATTTCTTAGGTTTCATAGTTGACCATATGACTATATAGTTCTACATAGAACCGGGAGACAAGTGCTTTAACTATAAGAAATACAACTCATGCATTGTCAGAAGTACTTAACGATAAAGAGGTTAGAAAACTACAACTCGTAGGCGGATCTACATATGTTTTATCCCTTCCAAAAAAATGGGTCGACGAACTGAAACTAAAGACAGGAGATCCTGTTTCAATAGTTAAAAATGTAAACAAATCGCTCTCAATATTACCAACACAGAACTATTCATCACCAAAAATTTCCAAATCAAAGACAGTCATAAGCCAGAAAGACTCTGTTGAATCAATTCAGAGAAAAGTTATTGCAATGTACTTGGCAGGCTATCAGATCATAGAAGTACATGCAAAGGGAGGTAGAATACAGATAGAGCACAAGCAGGCAATAAGAGACCTTGTAAGAAAGAACATGATCGGAACAGAAATAGTTGAAACTACTCCAGAATCCATTACAATCCAGATTTTAACTAGCCTTCCAGAACTTTCAATAAGTGATGCACTAAAGAGGATGTTTTTACTCACGTCAACAATGCACAGACAAGCAATTGACGCACTAAAAGAAATGGATATAGAATCAGGGGAGGAGATCACTCATCTTGACGATGAAGTAGATAGATTCAGTTTGTACATACTACGAAATTTAACACTTGCAGTTGAGCACGAAAAGATCCTTCGAGACATAGGACTCAAAAAACCATCAGATTGCATCAGCTATAGAATTGTAGTCAAATCAATTGAAAGAATTGCAGATCACGCAGTATCAATTGCAAGTAGAATAAAATTCCTAAAATCAACTCTAGAACCAGCATTGATACAAAAAATAACGCGTCTAAGCGAAGAGTCACTCAAGGTGTTTGAAGATTCTATTCTAGCTCTAAATAAAAGAGACTATACCCTTGCAGACAGTGTTGCGTCAAATGCACACAGAATAGCTGAAAAAGAAAAAGAATTCACAGACAGCCTAGAAGAATCAAAGAAATATTCTAGCGTTATCAAGTTTGTCCTGGAAGACATTCGCAGAACTGCAGAATATTCAAGTGATATTGCAGAAGCAGTCATTAATGAAACAGTATTAGATGTAATTTCAGAAAACATTTAACCTTAAGACATACAATTTCAATCAAAAATCATCAATTGTGTAAACTAATCAGAGGATTTGTAATACACTTGTTTCATCAAGATAAGATAATTACCAGAACTTAAAAGAAATGATGTAATACACATAACAAAATGAAAAAATCTTTAAAGATAAACAAAAATATATTTTGTAAAAAATTTAAAAAAATTGTAGGCAACTTTAATCAGAAACTTGACAAATACATGACCGATTCTAATGATGAAAACATACATGACATCAGAGTATCAATTAGGCGACTAGAAACTGCATACAAAATTCTTCCAAAGAGTGTAAGAAAACAAAAGAAAATGAAAAAATATGTCAAGCAAGCCAAGAAACTTTTCAAGATGAATGCAAAGATAAGAGATTTTGACATAATTTGTGCAAACATGGAATCAAAATACCCAGACAAGACACAAAGTCTAGTCGAGTCCCTGAGAGATTCAAGGATAGAGCATATTGAAAATGCCAACAGGCTAGCGCTCAAAATATCACGTTTATCCAGTCCTAAGATTCCCAAATCTGCTTTGGAAGAATCAAAACTAGAAAAAAAATATTTCAAGGTTTTAGATAGCATCATGTTGAACATACAAAAAAACACAATAATTGCACTACGCGATGAGAAAAAAATTGATGAGCTTCACATGCTCAGAAAAGACTTTAAAAAATTGCGATATTCTCTTGAGCTTGTATCTGACAAAAAGACAATTTTTGAGATGCTCAAAAATTTAACAAATATTCAGGACATGCTTGGCGAAATTCATGACATCGACATCACAATAGACTATCTCAAAAACATTGAACAAAATTCAAGATATTCAGATATCATATCAACAGAGGCTTTTGAGCGAAGTAAGAAATACAACGAATTTGTTGCTTTTTTTAGAAAATATCCAAAAGCAGGTAGTTTTGATTTAAAGCTCTAGCATTGCATTATGTGAGCTTCCCTGATATGGACGAACTGAAAGAATCACTTTGACATCAAATACAGTTTCAAATTTTCTCAATGCGTCTTTGAGTAGAAAGATCTGAGTCGATCGAGATTGCGTTATTACAAATTCTACTATTCTTGAACCATGTAATTTTAGTTCCACTTTTGATTTAGTTCTCTCAAGAATCTTTCGTAGAGTGACTAGTACAGATATTTTCTTCATAGATACTTTATCCTGTTCAGACAGGATTGTTTTATACCTAGAAAATAGCCAGTCTGATGTCTTTGAATGTCTTGCATGGACAAGCGAAAGACCCAACACCAAATGATCACTATGATCAAGTGGTAGATCTTCATCCATAATTGAATAAAACACACTTTGTGGATTACTATATGATGATTTTTCAGAGATATTTTTTTCAGCGTAATCAAGTATTTTTCTCTCTCTTTTTGAAATCAATTTGACAGAATACAAATTGTTAAGAAGGTTCTGTTTTTCTGGACTTGTTTTATGTTGTTCACCAAGACCTATTGTTTTTCGAATTTGTTCTGCAGTGATGTTTCCATCATGATACATCTTTGGATCCTCAAGAAATATCGATAGTGCCCCCTCACGGAGTCCGTGATTGCTCACATGTAAATTTGAAAAACCATATTTTTCCATCAGTGTATTAATCACGCAAGATCCTGCCACAATTGTCTCAGACCTGCTTGAACCGATGACTGAGATCTTTGAAATGTCATCAGACTTCATCTTTGACAATTTTCTAACTGTGGAATCAAGTGATTTACGACTAATTTTGTAGTTATGGATTTTATCCAAAGGATATCGTGATAGTCTTTGTTCATACCGTGCCAATGCACGTAATGCACCACCTACTCCCACAAGTTTTGTATCTTTGCCAAGGCCTAGATCTTTTTTGTTTGGAAGAAGATCCCAGACATGTCTCTGAAGACTTTTAAAATTCTTGTCAGTCAATTTGCCTTTTTTTCCATCAAATTGTTGTGTCAACCTAAGAGATCCTAGAGGCAATGAGATTACTTTTTTTATCTTGAATCGTTCTGCGTGAACAATTTCTAGACTCCCTCCTCCAATATCAAAGAATAAAGTGTCAGGAATATGAAGTGATTTTATCGCACCAACATATGAATACAGCGCTTCTTCTCGTTCAGATAAAACTTTGAAATCAAATCCAGTTTCTTTGTAAACAGAATTGACAAAGTCATCTCGGTTACTTGCTTCCCTTACTGCGCTAGTAGCTATAGGCAAAACAGATTTTATTGGATTTAGTTGGATTATTTCTCTGAAAACTTTTAGTGTATCAATTGATCTGGACATGGGTTTTTTACCCAACATGCCTTTTTCATCAAGTCCTTCTCCCAGTCTTACCTTGACTCCTTCCTGTTGATTGACATCAAAAGAATCATCGTCTTTAACATTGTAGATTACCAATTTGGCAGAGTTAAAGCCTAGATCAATCACAGATATTTTCAGCTAAACATTACCTGCTTTGATACTAGCGCATTACTATTAATCTACTTCTGATTTACATTTTTTTACTAAATGAAAAACATAGGAGACGCAAAACCTTATGCAATTTTGTTGAGGTGTTTTGGAGCAAGCAACCATCTCAATTCACCTTTGATTTTTGGAAGTATTGAGATCACTTTGATTCTTGCCAAGCCTGCTTTCTTTAGACGTATTCTGCAATCAGATTGAGATGATATTGCTTCACTTATCATTTCGCTCAAGTACGGCTCATGACCAACTACAAGAACCACCGAGTCACGCTTTAATTTTGATAAAATGTCGTAAAATTCTAGTCTGCTACCTTCTGGCTTTAAAGAATCAAGTTCTTCAATTTTGTCTTTGTATTTTAGAGACTTTGCTACAACTTCAGCTGTTTGTTTTGCACGCAAGAGAGGACTGGTAAGGACATAATCCAGTTTTATCTTCAAAGATTGCAAGCCAGCCGATAAATCTACAATTTCTTGTCGTCCTTCTGAGGTGAGTTGTCTTTTAGAATCTCCTGGAGACAGAGAATGCCTGCCAGCCTCACCATGTCGTAGTATTAGCAAATCCATTGACGACCACCATCAATTTTTCATGTATTTATAAGTTAGAGAAAACACGGCGCAAAACATCCAATGATTAATTTGAAATAAACAGATATCAAAAATTCGACCATGATTTAATATGTTTCATAGTATTACAATTACTATATAGATCATAGTCATTATCCCATACTGATCCTACAAAACAAATGTCAAGTGAAAGATCATGGTAGCTTCTGTAAAACCTAAAATTGCCTTACGTCATAGTGATTCAAGATGAAGACAGAACCTAGAGGTAAACTAATCATAGTTGAAGGCATAGATGGCTCAGGAAAATCAACTCAGATTCATCTTTTAGAAAAATGGCTTGCATACAAAGGTGTCAGCGTTTTTAGATCAGAATGGAATTCTTCAGAAATGGTAAAAGAGATTACATCAAAAGGAAAGAAGAAAGGATTACTCACTCCAACTACTTTTAGTTTGTTGCATGCTACAGACTTTGCAGATAGATATGAGAGAAACATTTCACCTTTGCTCAGAGCTGGTCATTTTGTGCTAGCAGATAGATATGTGTATACAGCTTTTGCAAGAGATATTGTAAGAGGTTGCAATCCTGAATGGGTCAAGAAGGTTTACGATTTTGCAGTAAAACCAGATGTTGCATTTTACTTTAAAGTTCCAGTAGACATTGCAGTAGACAGAATTCTGATAGGCAGACCTAAGCTAAAGTATTACGAAGCTGGCATGGACATGAATCTGAGTAATGACCAGTATGAAAGTTACAGGATTTTCCAAGGAAGAATAATTGAACAGTATGATTCACTTGCAGAACGTGAAGGTTTTACAGTGATAGATGGGACAACAAATATTGAAGAACAACAAAACATTGTAAGAAAAAAGATCATGCCACTTTTAGATGGTCATCAAACAAACAGGACAAGAACTAGGAGATAAGAAATGACACGTACAAAATACAAAGATCTTGGAAAGAAAACTGTAGAGTTTTATGGTCACGGTATAAAGAATTTACAAGATATAGAGATCAAGGGAAGACTCATTGTAATAGAGGGTCCAGATGCATCTGGACGCAGTACGCATATTCAAGAGATTACAACTAGATTAGAGGCAGATGGCCACGCTGTGCTCAATACAGGCCTTAAAAGATCAGAACTCGTAGGCAGGGGAATATTGGAAGCAAAAAGAGACTATAACCTAGGAAGAAAAACCCTAGCATTATACTATGCAGCAGACTTTGCAGACCAATTCGAATACAAGATAATACCCGCATTACAGGCAGGTTACATTGTACTTGCGGACAGGTACATCTACACCCTCATAGCAAGAAACTTGGTAAGAGGACTTGACAGAACATGGTGTCACAATCTGTATGGCTTTGCCATAAAACCGGACATTGTATTTTATCTAGATGTAGAACCATCAGTATTGATACACAGAGTATTCCAGAAAAATTCTACACTGGACCATTATGAATCAGGAGCAGATATGGGTCTATCAGAAGACATGTACGAGTCATTTTTAATTTACCAAAAAAGAATTTCACAAGAGTTTCATGCGATGCAAAAAAAATATGGGCTGATAGAAATTAATGGAAACAGGACAGTGCCAGAAATACACAATGATCTGCAGAAAAGAATTGATGCTTTTCTACAACGTATAGGTCACTAGTGATTTAAGATATCATATAAAATTCACACAAGTAATGATCAGAAATTATTGTAAAATTATTACAATACAAAATGAATTAGATTCACTAGATTGGTTCGTGTGACGACATGTCCTTCGTAATTTCCTCAGCATATTCCTGAGGCGTAGGAGGTTGTACTGGAACCATACTAGTATACACAGATTTTCCTTTTGAGATTGGAACCAATATTTTTTTCAACTTTTTTAGATGTTCACTTTTTTCATGTGTCTTTTTTGCAGCCTTGTCTACAAAAGACATGACGTGTATGAATAAAGTACGATCATCTCCATCTTGAAACACTTTGTATTCTGTTGTTCCCGGTTCATTCTTTTTAACTGCCTCCACATACTCCAATATGGCACTAGTTGCTTTGGCAAGTTTTTTCTTTTTTATTTTATATTGCACTAGAATTGTAATTTGTTCTGCCATTGCACTTGCCTAAAAAATAATTAGTACCCTGATAAATAAAAACTTGATTGTATTTTCAACTCTTCAATGATCAAACTTGGTATTGATTTGAAGAATAAACAGCACATAGTCTCATATTTTCTATATAGACATCATAAGCAATAACAGTCTATACGGCACATCCTTTTGAGTTGCCAATACATTTCATTATCATGTCAATAATACATGATAATCATTTTGGGTTTGATGCACTGTGTAGTGACATTGCCAATCTAGACAAGGACATAGAATTAGTTGCAGTGCTAAACCACAAAGGTAGAGTCATTGAAATCAAAACTAGAGAAGAAGGAATTGACAAGGCTTTGACCATACAAAAAAGAGAGATGTTCTTCATGCAATGTGTTCTTCAGACTTCAATGAATAGGGATCATGATGATGAGTTTGGTAAAGTAAAGAGTTCAATTCTAGAAAGGGAGAGATTTACTACACTTTCATTTGAATTTGCCAACTATGTTATTTTAGTAGTTTCAAGACCCAGTTTGAATCCAATCCAACTCAAAAATAACATCTTAGAAAAGATGAACAGTATAAGAAAAGTAGAATTGGTCCAGTAGAATAATTACAAATCAAGTAAATTATTTTTTCAAGTCAAGTGGTAGAACTATAATAAAACTAGTACCAGAACCTATTTTAGATTTAACACTGATTTTTCCATCATGATATTCTATAATAGACTTGCAACTTGATAATCCAAGACCAGTACCAATTTGTTTTGTGGTAAACAATGGATCAAATATTTTTGGTAGAATATTTTCTGGAATTCCAGGTCCAGTATCGCTAATTTCCATTACTAGGTTGTTTTCATGTACATCGCATGTTATATCTAGCTCACCTTGCAATCCCATTGCCTGAATTGCATTAGTTATAATGTTAATCAACACAACTTCAATCTTAAAATAATCACAGATAAGAAAGACATCTTTTTTGAAATAATTCACTTTTATCCCGTCAGGAATTTCTATTTTTTCAATTGCAGATTTTGTTATAGCATGGAGATTTTCACGTTTTAGTGTTAATGTCGGTGGTCTGACATAGTCTAACACATTATCTACTTGATGAGTTATTCTCAGTATTGCCCTTTTGATTCTTTCAAGTGCATCTTTGTGTTTGTTTGCAAATTTAGGATCTTTGTATTGCAATAACTCAAAATTATTTTTAATTATTGAGAGAGGATTACGAATATCATGTGCAACCCGTGCAGACAACTCACCTATAGTAGCCAATTTTTGAGAATTATCTAGTCTTGCCAGTAATTCTTTCTCCCGTGTTATATCAATCCCAATTGAGACATATTCCGTGATTTCATCATCTTTGAGATGTGGAATAATAATGGTCTTTGACCAGTAAAATGAACCATCTTTTGCTCTATTTTTGAATTCACCCTGCCATATTTTTCCATTAGATATAGTCTGCCACAGTTCCAAGTAGAACTGCTCTGTATGATACCCAGATTTGAGAATACTGTGGTTTTCACCTATTAGATCTTTGAGTGAATATTTTGATATTATGCAAAGATTTTCATTTGCTTCTATTATGGTGCCATTTCTGTCAGTTATTGCAACTATAGCAGATTGGTATAGTGCATTTTTTATTTTGGAAATTTCTTCCAGATAGTCTTGTATTATGACTTGGTTTGCTTCTAGTTCTTTCTGTGATTTTTCAAGGATGACATTAGATTCTTTGAGTTTCATTGCAAGATTATGTTGAGTTCGAAATGATTTAACAACAAAAAAAGATGAAATTGATGCAACAAGCAATATTGTAATTATCAGTGTTTCAGATTCTTGTATAGACGAATTAACTTCATTGAATGCGTCATTGTATGGTTGCATCAAAACAATTGCCCAAGGACTTGAACCAGTGATATACAACGGATAATATGACACGTACATTTTTGTCCCATTTACTTCTTCAATAGATGTTCCAGAACCTCCAGATAATGAAGCAGAAATTGAACTAAGATTAAGATAAGAAGAGGTGTCATTATCTGATGATGCCACTATGGTTCTTTCATCATCTATTATCAAAAATTTTCCATTAGGATACGATTGTACGCTTGAGAGCTTACTTTGCAAAGTAGATAGAGCAATCTCACCTGTTAGAAAGCCTGAAAAGTCTCCACGTTGAGAGAAAATTGGAACTCCCATTATTGCAATTTTTTTACCAGTCACATCTGATGTTGTTATGGAGCTTACGTATGTGTCAAGAGTAGAAGACATTATTATGAACCATGTTGCGTTATCATAATTCGAAACTGGGTTATTTTTTTGGAATGAGTATGGCTCTTTCAGATAGATATCTCCATTAGGTAGAACATGTGTAATACTCTCAAAGTCTTCATACGTTTGTAGAGTTTTTGTAAACAAGTTTCTCTCATTAGTTGCGTTCTTTTCAGGTACCCCATGTAGGTTTTTATCAACAAGCGAAACATATCTTGGATCTGTCACAGTAGTAACTCTACTCAATGTCTGCAAAACTTTGGTGGCCTCTGAAAATCTCAGTTCGGTGGTAGATGCAATCTGCTTGAGCGAAATTATCCTATCAGTATCAATGATTCGTGTTTCTTGTTTTAGTTGTTCTTGTGCATAAAATGTAATGAAAAGAACTAAAGCTAGCGTAGATATCGAAATAAGGGTAATAATTTGAAGTGGTTTCAAGTGTCAATTACACCATAAGACATGAAACTATGCTATAACCTAGATACAATACCATTAGAAATCATAATTCGATGACGTTTGTAATTATTTCAATTGCGTCTATATGTAATACGATTCTTCATAGAACAATATAGATTACGACATTATATTTCCTAAATCTATATCAATTAAAGAGTACGGTTGATTTGACATGACAGGTACACAGACATCCCAAGGCTTCATGATCTATTTTTTGATCATTTGTTTTTAAATTGTTTTGATGTTGACAGTCCATTGAAATAGGATGTTCGCAGATGTAACATATTATCATGTAATATCAGAATAGATAGAAAAATTATAAGTAAAACACATGCGAAAATCATATAGACATTAGACATCATAGTTATTTGTTACAAAAATAAAAGAGGAGAGTTTAGTGCGTAGGTACGATAGATGTTATTTCACCAGTCATATTGTCCAGATATACTTGTGGAGCAGTATGATTTTTACCAAAATCGAACATGCCATCCAATGAGCCAGCACTGTTAACAAATGATGCATTATCATCAAGGTTTAGGTGCCAGTTGTCAAGAATGAACTTTAGTGTCGATGTTTGATCCGATACTTCATGAGATATGAAGTTGGATTTTGCATATGGTGACATTACAAGCAATGGTTGTCGTGGACCATAACCACACCTATCATTTTGATCACCAAGTACAGGATGACCTGCACAAATTGCAGCGTCATTTACTGGATCATTTGAATGATTTACAATTGGTGGTTGTGCATGGTCATACCAGCCATCAGAATCATCGTACAACAAGAACACTGCAGTACTTGACCACTCGGGAGTTTGTTCTAGTTTGTTGATTGTATTAACTAGAAATACTTGCTCGTCAAGTGGATCTGAGTTTCCTGGATGTCCATCTTGTGCCCTTGCTGCTTTTAGATAACTTACTGCTGGCATGTTACCAGAGTTTACTGCATTCCAAAAGTCGCTTAGGTCATACTGATGATTTGCTTGATCTGTGTATCCTATCATGCTTACAGATGTTGGTGGAAGATGATGTGGGTTTGAGGTAGACATGTAGTATTGGAATGGTTCATGGTGTGCACTATATGCTGCAACTAGAGCATGGTCTGTAGCTGTTCTTGGAGTAGTTGCACCACATACTGCTTTGCCATTATTTGTCGAAGTAGGCTTGAATCCGCCTTCGAACCAGCCCCATGTAATACCTTGTTTGTTTAGAACATCACCAACATTTTTCCCAGTCATGGAAATTGTTGTTGAGCCTGAACAGTCATCAAATGCTGGATCAGGATCACCGATAACTGCACCGCCAGCAATATTTCCATTAGTAGCTCCACTTGTATCGCCTGAGATGAGATCAATTGCGCCAGGAGTTGATGGTCCAAACTCTGTATCATACGAGTTGTCACTCATAGCAAAGTTTTGGGCATAATTCCAGAGGCCAGTTACCGTATTTCCATCATAATAACCCATAGTCAGGTTACCACTAGTAGAATTTGTTTTTGTAGGACATACGATTGTGTGGCCAAGAGCTGTATTGTCATCTACTTCACCTATTCCTGTTTTTTGTACAAACATATCCAATAGCCCGCCGTCGTAGGCCTTTTGTTCATCAAGATAGTTATGATCTTCATCACAAGTTATTGCTTGTGTTCTATCTAGACGGAATGGGTTGTACAAGTTTGGATTGTGTGTAAGTAGTTCTGAAGTCAAGCCATTAGCATTTGGAGTACCTGATGCTGCTGTGAAGTTTGGCTCACCTGCATGGATTGATGCTTGTGGATACGTACCGAAATAGTGATCATATGAGATATTTTCTTGGAATATCACAACCACATGTTTTATCGGTGTTTTTGTATCACTTGCAACAGCCCAGCTTGAGCTGCTCACAAAGAGAGAAGTCACTAGAAGTCCAATGATTGTTGCTGTTAGAATTTTTGTCATTGAGGCATGAATTGTTTTTGTCTAATATGTCCATGTTCCAAATAGATTTTGTGTCCTTACTTGGCAAATAGGAGTAAAATAAAAAATAAATTATTTTATATGATATCATTGATCGCTTAAGAGATCGCGTAGTGGACAAGCTGGATATGTATTGATCAAAAAAACTATAGTAAATATTTAGATAAAATGATGCACTCTGTAGATCGGTCTACAGAGATTCCTTCAAGGTTTTCTGGATTTTTGTAGACCCTCCCCGCAATTAATAGTTCTAATTGTTTTTAGATGACAAAAAATAGAAACAGA